>NZ_AUTL01000072.1:0-2987 GCF_000498015.1 Pseudoalteromonas sp. TAE79 | reverse complement strand
ACTTGAATTCAAGTATTAAGTGCAATCATTATGCAGCCACCAGAACTTCTGATTGCCCCGTAAATAATTCATGAGGGGTTTTATACCCTCTTGTTTTTCTTGGCCGATGGTTGAGCTTATCAACTGCCGCCTGTATCTCTGCTTCACTTAGCGCCATAAAGTCAGTTCCCTTGGGGAAGAAGCGTCTAAGTAAGCCGTTGGTATTCTCATTTATGCCCCGCTCCCATGATGAATAGGGATGAGCGAAATACACATCAGCTTCTAATGCTTGTGCAACATGCTCATGGTGAGCAAACTCTTTTCCATTATCTAACGTCACGGTAATAACCTTACCTTTATATGGTGTCATACACTTGATCAGCGCATCGGCTGTTATTTTCGCATGCTTGCTTTCAATTCTGTGAACGACTGTATATAACGTTTTACGTTCAACCATTGTGACAAGCGCATTTTTACGCCCTTTACCTATCACTGTATCGCCCTCCCAATCACCAATCCTAGACTTTGAATCCACAATACTTGGGCGTTCATCAATGCTGACTCGATTAACTATCTGTCCACGTTTATCATAGCTTCCATAGCGTTTTTTATACTTTTTACATGCACGAGTGAGTGTCTTATGTAGCTTGCCACCACGAGCCTTGTCTCTGTAAATATATTGATAAATTGTTTCATGATGTAAAACGACCTGTTTCTCTAAAGCTAAGCGGCCTGCCACTTGCTCAGGGGAAAGTCCGTCATGCAACAATTTATTAATCCAGTGAGTGACGTCCTCTGTTAACTTACTTGCTTTGAAAGATGACTTACGTCTTTGTTCAGCAAAGTTATTGGCTTGGTTAGGCCGATAGCCTTTAAGTCCTTTATTGCGTTTTAGCTCTCTAGAAATAGATGACGGTGAACGAGTTAGTTCTTCAGCTATCTGCTTTTGGTTATTTCCTGCTTTTATTAACGCGTAAATCTGGTATCTTTCTTCTTGTGTCAGCTGTTTATATTTCATTAAAGCAATTTCCTTTGGCGAGAAAATGGCCGAATTATAACAGCTGGCCATCTAATCTGAGAAATTGCACTTATTATCCGAATTTAGGAGATGATAATACATTCATATTAAAAGGTTTAATTATAAACCCCGACACTTTAGCTGCAATAACTTGCTTAACTTTATCTGTACCATCTTCACAGGTAACCATTAATACAGGAATATCAGCAAGAGCTTCATCTTTTCGAATATTTGCGAGTAAATCAACACCATTCATTTTTGGCATATGGAGGTCTGTAATAACCAAATCAAAATGCTGATTGCGTAAAAAAGCCAAAGCTTGTAATCCATCAGTAGCTTCAACGATATTGCAATACTCCAATTTTCTTAGCATATTAATTAAAACATGACGCATGAGCGGCATATCATCAACTACTAATATTTTCATTAATACCGCTACCAAATCATGTAAATACGATTATATAAACCTACTCTACTCTCAGGTAAGAATCAAACCGGGCATTAACGGCTACTCAACCCTTACGGCCAAATACCTAAAATAAGCCCCATTAACGAAAACTGTAAAATACAGTAACTCCCGTTAATTAAAAATAGCTTTAAAGGGCGTTGCTCAAATATATAACTTAACCCTAGTGAACTACTGATCCAAAAAAAGCCGATCACAAAGCCTGTTCCTATACACTCAACTAAGCTTGCGTCTTTACCTAAAAATAGAGACAACATTAAAGCCGCTATAAATACTAAAAAGAAGCTGCCGCCAAATATCAACTTAGGATTGGCTGATTGTAAATCAAGGTCAGTTAAGCCAATACTTTCTAGCCAAGCGTTTTTAAAGAGTGCTTTTGAGTACCATATGCCGCCAAGCATAAAAGAAGACAATGCAGCCACCAGTATTGCAAAATAATCTACATCTAAAAGGTTCATACAAACAGCCGTATACAAAATGTGTAATACCGTTTGGTATTAAATATTAACGGTATAAAGATACTCTCAATGTAGTTACAAATAAGGTATTGAGCAAATTGCTTAACTTGAGTTAATTGCCTTTATGAAGAGTAATTTTAAAAATAAAGGCTATAAATCGCCAAATTTAGCGTCAGTTAACGCCGCTAAATTAGTTGGGGAGAGTGCGATTTCTAAACCTCGCTTTCCGGCGCTCACATAAATAGTATCAAAAAGTGAAGCACTACTATGAATAAACGTAGCTAAGCGTTTTTTTTGTCCAAGTGGACTTACTCCCCCTAAAATATAACCAGTGCTAGCTTGAACTTTTTGCGGGGCAGCCATTGCTACTTTTTTGGCACCACATAATTTTGCCAACTGTTTTAAGTTAACTTGTTGCGACACAGGAGTAACAGCAACAATTAGCTGCCTTTCATGCGTTTCAAGAACGAGAGTTTTATATACTTGGGCGCTATCTAAATTTAACTTTTCAACAGCTTCAAGCCCATATTGACTATTACCTGCATCGTGTTCGTAACTGAGTACTTCAAAGGGGATTTTTTGTTTTTTAAGTAATTCGATTGCTGGGGTCATACTATTTAATCGTGTTTTTTTTAACAGTAACAAAAATAAAATTTAAAGCATCGAGTAGGGTGAGGCTTATGCCTCATCCCTCTCACAGAACCGTACGTACGGACCTCGTATACGGCTCCTGTACCCTTCACATTTTATCAACTTATTTCCTAAACGCTGATAAAGCAAGCCATCCCGTATTCACTTTTTCTATTGGATATAAACCAAGCTCCTCAAACCATTGGTTTGGCATCGATACACAAGATAAAGGGCTTAGTGAGTTACGCCACGAGTTCATCTTTATGAACTTAAACGGTGGCTTTTTCCCTAACTGCTTTAGTCGTCGATGTAGCCTTGATGGCTTCTTCCACAACCTCAGCTGTATTGCCCTTAGTCTTCGTCTGATCCAACCTGCCAAGGCTTTTAGCTCTCGCTTACAATTGGCTATACTAAAATAATTTACAAAACCGCGCAC
>NZ_AUTL01000071.1:0-6537 GCF_000498015.1 Pseudoalteromonas sp. TAE79 | reverse complement strand
CTAAGTATAGGGCGTTGCGCTATTTTGCACGCTGACCCACCAATACTGCCGAAACAGGTTACGGTTAGTTGTGTACCTCTAACTTCTTATGGCTTCCTTCAGACCCCACCGTTGGCCAGTGATGCCCTTGCCATTCAGATTATCTTCCCCTTAGTCAGGGTGATAAGGCATCTTTCAGCCTATCGGGTTTGCCAGCTTCGCTGGGCAAACAAAAAAAGCTGCAAGCAATTTCTTACTTACAGCTAAATTTTAAATGCTTACGCTTATTTACTTAAACCAACCTTGAAAGCGCTCCATCATCATGTAGTTTATTGGCACTAACAATAAAGTAATAAAGGTCGCAAAAATAATCCCAAACCCTAGACTTACCGCCATAGGTATTAAAAACTGCGCCTGAGTTGCTTTTTCAAATAATAACGGCATTAAGCCAATAAAGGTCGTTAAACTTGTTAGCATTACAGGGCGAAAACGCGATGCACCGGCAAGTTTAACTGCATCTAGTAATTTGCCGCCTTCACTGCGCTTTTTATTGATAAAATCAACTAGTACAAGGGAGTCATTTACTACCACCCCAGTTAGAGCGAGCATACCAAGCAAGCTCATAATGGTTAAATCCATGCCCATAATCCAATGCCCGACTACAGCACCTATCATGCCAAATGGAATTACACTCATTACTATAATTGGCTGTAAGTAAGATTTAAGCGGTATTGCTAATAGCGCATAAATTATGAAAAATACAAACACAAGCGCCCAAGCCAATGACCCAAACGACTCTCGCTGCTCTTTAGCCTCACCTTCTAGTTTATAATCTACTCCAGGGTATTGTTGCATTAACTCATCTAAATACTCCGTTAGGTCAGCCTGAAGTATGGTCATGTTGGTGTTATTTTTTTCGATATCCGCTGTTACATTTAAAGTACGGTAGCGGTCTATTCGGTTAATAGTTGACGGGCTTTGCCCTGCAGTAAGAGTTGCAACATGCGATAACGGCACCGAGCCACCAGTAGGTGTATTGATGAGTATATTTTGTAAATCGGCTACAGAGCGGCGCTCGTCTATGGGCAAGCGTACCATTACTCGTACATCATCACGCCCGCGCTGAATACGTTGGACTTGCGAGCCAAAGAACGAATTACGCACTTGACCTGCAACATTGACTCTATTTAATCCCAGCGCTAAGCCTTGCTGCGTAAGCTCTATTTGTAACTCTTCTTTACCATCAGACATGCTATCGGCAATATCAAATACCGTTGGGTAGGTCGATAAACGGGTTTTAATGTGATCAGCCACGTCTTGTAAAATAGTCAACGAAGTCCCGCTAAGCTGAACATCAATTGGGTCAGAACTTCGGCCAATTTCAGCTCTAAATGTTAAGCTTTCAGCACCTGGAATGACACCAATTAAATCGCGCCATTCGCTGGCAAGCTCTCTTGATCCTATTTCTGATTCACGCTTTTCAGCCGGTGTTATTTCAAAGCGTACAGAACCTGAATTAGATACACCACCGCGCCCACCTGTTGTGGCTAATATATTTAAAATAACGCTTTCACCTGTATCTGGGTCGCGGTATTTTTCTTGTAATTGCTGCGCCTTTTGCGACATATCAATTACGTATTTATTAGTGACTTCAAACGGCGTACCTGTTGGTAGTGTTAAGTTAACGCGGACTGTTTCGCTTGGTATACGCGGGAAAAATACAAACTTAGTCCAACCACTAGTGATCATGGTTAAAATTATTATAAACACACCAACAAACAAACTTACCGAAGCCAATTTATGGCGAAGTGCTAAATTTAAAGTTGGTTGGTAATATTTTAAAATCGCGTTTTCAAATCCATCTGCAAAACGCTGTTGAATAACATCAAACTTTGAAGGTTCGCCTTTTTCGTGGCGTAGTTTTATATATTTTAAATGTGCGGGTAGTACAAATTTAGATTCAATCAATGAAAACAATAATACCGGAATAACCACTACCGGTATTTGTGCAAACAAAGCACCGCGTGCCCCTTCAATAAAGGCCAAAGGTAGAAAGGCGGCAACGGTAGTTAATACACCAAATGTTACTGGTGTTGCAACTTCTTGAGTACCTAAAATTGCGGCCTGCTCCCCCGACTTAGCTGTTTTTAAATGGGTATAGACATTTTCGCCAGTAACTATGGCGTCATCAACAACAATCCCAAGTACTAATATAAAGCCAAATAAACTCATAATATTAAGGGTTACGCCAAATATAGGCATCGCTATAAACGCGCCCATAAACGATACCGGAATACCAATAAATACCCAAAATGCAATTGCAGGTCGTAAAAACAAAGTAAGTAAAGCAAGTACTAAAATACCGCCTTGTAGGGCATTGGTCGTTAGTGTGGCAATTCGACTTTTAACCAGCTCCGAATCATCATCCCAGTAACTTAGTTCAAATCCTTGTGGAAGGGAGCTTTGTTGCTCTTTTATGTAATTTTTAACTTCGTCAGCAACAGTAATCGCACTTTGTGGACCAATTCGATATACGTCGATAAATGCAGCCTGCTTACCATTAAAGCGAGTACGTACTGGGGTTTCTTCAAAATCGTCTTTAATTATTGCAATATCGCCTAAACGAATAATCGTGCCGTCAGCTTGGTTTTTAACAACAATATTGGCAAATTCATCTTTACGATATGCTTGCCCTTTAGAGCTTATAAGTACGTCCCCACCTTCAGTTTTTAAGTTACCAGCAGAAATATCAGAGCTTGAATTAGCAATGGCACTCGATATTTGTGCAAGGCTTAAATCGTACTGGCGAAGAACGTCTTGGCTTACTTCAATGGCAATTTCGTAATCACGAACACCACTTAGCTCTACCTGCGTCACATTTGGTAAACGTAGAATTTGATCGCGTACTGTTTCTGCGTATTCACGGGTTTCTTTTTCGCCGTAATCACTTGATACGGTAACCGCGATAACTTCGCGAATTCGTTCCGCAAGCGCGACTATTGGCTTTTCAGCATCCGCTGGAAAGGTATTAATTGCATCTACACGACTTTTAATATCAGCTAAAAGCTCACGCGGGTCGTAGCCCGTTTCAACTTCAATTGTTACAGAGCCTGAGCCTTCAGAAGAGCGGCTAAATATTTGCTTAATACCTTCTAAATCTTGTACGGCTTCTTCTATACGAATTGTTACGCCTTGCTCTACATCCTCTGGTGTTGAGCCGCGCAAACTTACGTTCACGCTTATCATGTCGGTTTCGAATGAAGGGAATACTTCAAGCGGTATTTTAGTCGATAAACTAAAAAGCCCCGACAGCAGCAACGTTACTAGCAATAAGTTAGCAGCAACATGGTTTTTGGCAAACCAAGCTATCATGGCTTATCTCCTTGCTTTGCTGGACGGCGTTTTTTTAACTCTTCAACACTAATACCAAGCTCTTTTGCTTTTTGTTCAAGTTGCTCAGCTGTAGGGCGCTTTCCTTTACCTTGCCCATTCGCTCCACGGCTTTTAGGTTGATCTGCGCTTTGTTCACCTAAAATACTTACTTGAGTTCCTGAACTTACTTGGCCAAGTGGAGTAATAACAAGTTTATCATTTGCGTTTAAACCGGTTTTTATCATCGCCTGAGTCGCATTTTGCCAAGCTAGTGTGATGTCTTTGCGCTTAAGTACGCCACCTTCAACAATGTAAACGTACGTTCCTTGATAAATTGTACTGTTAGGAATTATAAGTGCGTTAGATACTGTTCTGCCGGTAATTTGCGCTTTTATATACTGCCCAATTTTTATTGGGTACTGGTTATTTGCTGTTGCTTTATACGGGTCATTAATTTTAGCAACTACATAAAGCTGCTGTGCGCCTTCATCTATAGCACCTTCTGTGCGTGCTAATTGCCCTTGCCACGTTTGCTCACCTACTAAGTCAGAAGTAAATTTAACAATTGAACCCGCTTGGTTTTTAGCACCATCGCGATACTGCTCTGGTAAATTTACAAATGGGAGATCTTTATTTTTAATTGGTAGGCGAATCTCAACGCTATCGATTGCGTAAATGGTGGCTAGCTGTGTGTTGTTAGTAACAACTTGCCCTAAATCAACACTGCGGCTGAGTATACGCCCCGCATATGGCGCCGTTACTTTAGTGCGCTCTAAATCAAGCATCGCTTTTTCAAGTGCTGCCTGCGCCGATAAAACCTCAGCTTCAGCGGCTGCTAGTTGTGGCTCACGTAGTACTAAGCTGCTTGCCTGATTTGAGCCGCCAAGGCGCTTCCAATCGGTAATAGCTTGTTGCCCACGCGCCTTCTCTTCTAGCAAACCTTGCTCTGCGGTTAATAAATTGGCTTGAGCAGATTTAACTTCAGCCTGATGATCTCTGTCGTCTAGTTTTAAAAGTACATCGCCTTTTTCAAAAAAACCGCCTTCTCTAAAGTCATCACTTACTTCAATTATTTGTCCTGATGCCTGAGCCACTAACAAGCTTTGTGTACGTGGTTTTACAGTACCGTAGCTGTCTATCATCACTTGATAATTTTGTGGTTTTAGCTCAAGCGCAGCCACACTTATTGATGCCTTAGGAGGTGTCCCAAAGCGTTTAGCCTCAGGCGTGTTATTTTTAATAAACATAACAATTAAAATAGTGGCAACTATAACCACCGCTGGAATAATAATTTTTGCTGTTTTAGTTTTCATCGTTATTGCTCTTTAGTTCACTTGAGGGCTTTGCAAAATCACCACCAAGGGCAATGTGTAAGTTAATTCTATTGGCTATTAATTGGTTTTTAATATCGATTAAGGAGCTTTGCGCATCGAAAGAGCGATCTTGGGCATCAAGCACTGTCGTGTAAGTTACCAAGCCACTTTGATACTGCTCAAACGACAATTGCTCTGCAGCAAGTGCGTTTTCTTGCGCTTCAAGAGTACTGCTGTATTGCGCTTTAAGGGAGTGCTGCTGCGAAATTGCATTTTCAACATCACCAAATGCGTCATAAAGCGTTTGCAAATAAAGCTGCTCTTGCTTTTGAGTGTTAAGACGCGCTATTTCTTCGTTGGCTTTTAAGCGCCCACCTTCAAAAAGTGGCGCTGAAATACTACCTAACAAAGACCATGCAAGGCTTGATGGAGAAAACAAGTCGCTTACTCTGTCTGTACTATCACTTAATGAAGCTGTTAAATCTAAACTTGGAAAGCGTTGTTTGTGCGCATATGCCAATGATGCGTCGGCTGCTAAAAGCTCATACCAACTTGCACGTAGAGTAGGTTTTCGCGTTATAAGTTCAGAAGGTAATCCTAGAGGAATATCGGTATTAATAACAGGTAAGTCACTACTAGCAGTAATAGCGCCTTTTGGGTATTCACCAAGTAAACGCTCAAGTACACGTGCTGATGCCGATAAACTCGCTGTTTGAGTGGCAATGCGAGAGCGTTCATTATTAAGCTCATTACGCGCTAAATACACATCGAGCGCTTCGTTTATGCCTTGGCGATAGCCAGCTTCAATAATATCGAGATTTTGTTGTGAGTTGGCTTCGCGACGCTTAAATAAATCCAGTAATTGCTGCGCCGTAACCACATCAAACCAACCTGTTACCACATCTGCAACGAGTTGCTGTTTAGCTTGCTCAAATCGTGCCTGCTGAGCTAAATAGTTAAGATTAGCTTCGCGCTTGGCGTCAGAAAGCTTACCCCATAAATCAACCTCGTAAGTTAAATTTAAACTTACGGAGCTTGCGTTGTCGTAACTTACAGGGCGGTTGTCTTTACTACGGCTTGTACGTGTTGATAAATCGAGGCTTGGCCAAAGTGCAGCGCCCGAGACTATAAGTTGCTGCTTTTGAATTTCAACATCATAACTCGTTTGCAAAAGCTGTTGGTTGTTTTTAAGTGCTTGTTGTACAAATTTATTAAGCGTAGGATTTTGTAATTGTGTAAGCCATTGCTCTTGTACTTTTAATACTGAGCTTGATGCTTCTTGCTGCCATTGCTGAGGCATATTATTAGGGACTTGCATGCGCTGCGACGAGTTTAAATCACTCGCACAGCCGCTGAGCAGCATCACACTAATTGCCAGTAGGGTTGGCTTGCATTGCCAGATCATAATTAAACCTAAATTACTGCTATTTATGAACGTAATTCAAGCACTTTGGCAAATTTTGCTCAACTTACTTTACATAACATTACATAGCTAGCGATGAATTAACATAATAGCCAGTTATACGGTAAAAATGAGTAAATGATCAGCAATTTTTAATACTAAAATTAACTTTTTGTAGTGTATCTAAAAGATTATACCTATTCGCTTAATTAAGTGATCTATTTTGAGGTAAGAAAATCGTGTCGATAACAAGGCAAAAATTTCGTTATTTTTGTCTTATATCAGAAATTTTTAACGCAGTTAACGGCAGGTTTAATCACTCAAATTAATTAAGTATTATTGCGGATTGGTATTAGACATATAGAAACAAAAAAGCCCCGCTATAAGCGGTAACACCGATCAGTTAAGGTATTTTTGATCGGTTGACCGATCTTTTGGTTGCTTCACAATACCCTTATCATCTTTTGATTA
>NZ_AUTL01000070.1:0-958 GCF_000498015.1 Pseudoalteromonas sp. TAE79 | reverse complement strand
TGTGTCCCCATCGTCTAGAGGCCTAGGACACCGCCCTTTCACGGCGGTAACAGGGGTTCGAATCCCCTTGGGGACGCCACTTACTTATTTTAATAGGGAAGTGTAGTGTTATTAAGAAAGCTCGCCTGAAACGAGTCTAAAAATTCAGTTGTCCTAGTGACACATTTATGTGTCCCCATCGTCTAGAGGCCTAGGACACCGCCCTTTCACGGCGGTAACAGGGGTTCGAATCCCCTTGGGGACGCCACTTACTTATTTTTAATAGGGAAGTGCAGTGTTATTAGCATAAAACCACAAATTAATACCCTCATTTTATACTTCATTTTTATATCAATCTATTTACACTTTGTTACAAAACCAAACCCATAATCACTCCATATTCCTTGTTGTACTTTTAATTAGTCTTTAAACTCATTGAGTTAATTTAAATATGGACTAAAAAATGAAACTCACAAAAATTGCACTTGCTGTTTTACTTGCATCAGGGTTGGCTGCATGTAATAGCTCAACTCAAGCTGTTGATAAAAATATTGTTACAGAAACATCAATTACTGGCGTTACACTTATTGAATCAGTGAAATCTAATGCAGGTGAAATCAACATACCGTATAAAAAATATAAACTAGATAACGGTTTAACTGTAATTGTGCATGAGGATCATTCAGATCCCTTAGTACACGTTGATGTAACATATCACGTTGGTTCTGCTCGCGAAGAGTTGGGTAAGTCAGGCTTTGCTCACTTTTTTGTTTGCCCAGCGAAGCTGGCAAACCCGATAGGCTGAAAGATGCCTTATCACCCTGACTAAGGGGAAGATAATCTGAATGGCAAGGGCGTCACTGGCCAACGGTGGGGTCTGAAGGAAGCCATAAGAAGTTAGAGGTACACAACTAACCGTAACCTGTTTCGGCAGTATTGGTGGGTCAGCGTGCAAAATAGCGCAACGCCCTATACTTAG
>NZ_AUTL01000069.1:0-14430 GCF_000498015.1 Pseudoalteromonas sp. TAE79 | reverse complement strand
TAATGCCGATCAGTTAAGGTTAATTGATCGGTTGACCGATCTAAATGATCGTGAATAATCCGTAATTAGTTTCGCTAATTACGGTTTTTTTATGGATATTCAAACAGCTCTTTCAACCACCTTCTCATCTGCTGATGAATTTACAACGCTTGATAACTTATCTGGCATCTTAGATCCCGAATTACTTAACCAAGCTTTTGAAAAATCGGGTGTCGCCACCGTTCGTAAACGTCGCCTACCACTCGATGCTGTCGTTTGGTCTGTGATTGGTATGAGTTTATTTCGTCATGAATCTGTTTGGGATATAGCCTCTAAAATGGACATCGCCTTACCAGGTAAAGGGAAACTAGTTGCCCCTAGTGCCATGGTTCAAGCGAGACAACGCTTAGGTGAAGATGCTGTCGAGCAGGTCTTCAAGATGATGGCGTCACGGCATTATAATCATGCCCACTTCGATACATTTTGTGGCTTAAATCTATTAGCAGTTGATGGCGTTGTTTTTCGTACACATGATACGCCAGAGAATAAAGACGTATTTGGGTGTGGCTCAACCCAGTATGGTGAAAATACCTATCCGCAAATTCGGATGGTATGCCACATGGAGCTAACGAGCCATCAACTCATTAATTGTACTTTTAACGGGCAACATCAAGGAGAAATGACACTCGCTGAAGAGCTCATTGAAGGTACACCGGATAACTCATTAACCTTATTTGATCGCGGTTATTATTCATTAGGGCTTTTGCATCGTTGGCACCAAGCAGGGACTGAAAGGCACTGGATGATACCTGTCAGAAAAGGCTTAACCGTTGATACCATAAAGAAAATGAGTAAAAATGACCAGTTAGTGCGTCTTAAAACATCGCCACAAGCGCGAAAAAAGTTTACTGACTTGCCAGAGTTTATAGAAGCTCGGCTGCTTACTTACACGCATAATAATAAGCAGTATCAGATTCTTACATCAATGCTTGATGTAATGCGTTACCCATCAAAAGAAATCGCTGATTTGTACATGCATCGCTGGGAAATAGAAATAGGATATCGAGAAATAAAACAAACAATGTTGCACTCAAACTATATCCTACGCTCAAAAAGGCCGGATATGATAAGGCAAGAATTGTGGGGGTTACTAATTGCCTACAATATTATAAGAATAGCCATGCGTGAGGCAGCAGAGTTACTGGAAGTATGGCCAAATCAACTGAGTTTTTCTCATTGTTCAAGACATATCAATGTATTTCTGTTAACTATCCCACTGACAAGTCCGGGAAATTTACCAAAACGCTATGAGCATTTATTAGAAACGCTGACGCTATTTCAGTTACCAACAAGGCATCATGAGCGCAGCTTTCCACGATGTGTGAAAAAGAAACCATCTAAATATCCCTATAAAAAAAAGCCAGTCAGTGTTAACTGACTGACATTAGCCAAATAGGGCTCGTTTTTTATTGGCTTATTAATTAATAGTATAAAATTGTAAGGTTCGATTAATGTCAGTTATTTACCTTTGCTTTTTAATAGTTTGATAACTTTAATTACCCTTTCAAGAGTGATAGTAAGTAGTAAAAATAATTCTGTAAACTCACGCATAATACTTCTCCTCAGTTATTGTTGAGTTAATAGTATGTTTAGAAATTCAATTGGTCAAATTACATAAGTTGCTGTTTTTGAAGTGTTTTATTTTTTGTCTGGTAGGCGTGTTTATTATACTGGGTTCTTTGGGTATTATGCTGAGAATTACTGGGGGAAAATATTATTTTTTTTACAAAAAACTGAAATAAACTACTTTTAAATTGTTTTTTGCTTGAGTAGTTATTTTTAGAATGTTTTAAAGCGGCTTTTCACTAATATTAACTCTCATAAAATTGTACAGGTACTTTAAATAGAGGACTATTCATGAAGTATCTAAATTACATATTGCTTTACCTATTTCTATTTTTCACATCGAACACATTTGCGCTTGAGCAGAAGTATCACGACAGCGTTTTACCTGCTATTGCTGCTTTTAAAACGCATGATAAAACTGTGATTGCTGCGCATATTCGTTACCCATTAAAACGACGATACCCGATACCTGACATTAAAAATGAAGCTGAGTTTATTAACCGCTTTGATGAAGTGTTTAATGATGAGCTAGCGGCAGTTATTGCCAGTTCAAACATTAAAACTGATTAGGAGAAAGTAGGTTGGCGCGGCATTATGCTAAATAACGGCGTTATGTGGGTAGATACCGACGGTAAAATTATTGCTGTAAATACACAAAATACTAAAGAGCAGACACTTGCTAAAAGCTTAATCGAACAAGGTAAGCAATCCTTGCACGCAAGTATTAATAACTTTGAAAAACCAGTACTCGATTGGAAAACGGCTAACTACCATATTCGTGTTGATGATTTAGGCGATCATAATTATCGATATGCAGTGTGGAATATTGATAAAAGAGCAAAGGATAAGCCTGATATGGTTTTATTTAACGGCGATGTAACGGTTAGTGGCACTGGCGGTAATCACCATTATACGTTTAAAAATGGGCGTTATAGTTACATACTACATGTAACCATTATTGGCTGTGATACATCACCACCAGGTTGGCTTGAAGTTTATAAAGACGATGAGCGATTACTATTTGAAGATGTTATAAGCACTCATTAATGTATGTTTTAGTATGCTTGATAATGTAGATCTGTTTTCAACAGTTAAACGTTCTAATAATTAGTATTTTTGTAAAATAGATCTAAGTGGTAGGCTAAAAGTAGTAAGTATAAAATAGTAAGTAATTAAAAATAGTTCTCGCGCAACAAGGAACCCTCCTGTAAAGCGCTTTGCCAAGGAGTTTAGTATGATCACGCTTACCATTAATGATAATAAACATGAGTTTTCTGGCGATCCGTCAACGCCAGTATTATGGTATCTCCGAGACGAATTGAATTTAACTGGGCCTAAATTTGGCTGTGGTATGGCGCAGTGCGGTGCGTGTACTGTGCATATAGATGGGGTAGCTCAGCGCTCGTGTGTATTACCTGTAGCGGCAGTAGCGGGTCTTTCAATTACAACAATTGAAGGGTTAAGCGAGCAGGGCGACCATCCAGTACAACAAGCATGGATAGAGCATAAGGTACCGCAGTGTGGTTTTTGCCAGTGCGGCCAAATGATGCAAGCTGCAAGCTTATTAGCTGCAAACCCAACCCCAACCGACGATGAAATAGTAAGTAATATGTCGGGAAATATTTGCCGTTGTGGTACATACCCGCGTATTCATAAAGCAATTAAATCAGCTGCTAAAACAATGGCGAGTGTTCAGTATTTTGACCCAAATGAACAAGGGGAAGAAGTATGAACCAAAATAATAAATATTTTGATTTAAACCGCCGTAAGTTTTTAAAAACCAGTGCAATAGGTGCGTTGGTACTCGGTACCTATTTTGTAGGCAGTGCGCCAAGAGCATTTGCGGGTGTGTTAGAGCAGCCATCTGAGCTGGCAAAACGCGCAAACTTATTTATTGCACTGCGCCCAGACGGCATGGTTGAAATAACGTGCCATCGCTCTGAAATGGGTCAGCAAATTCGCACCGCGATTGCACAAATAGTTGCCGATGAAATGGAAGCCGCGTGGGATAAGGTTATTGTTATTCAGGGTAAGGGCGACCCTAAATACGGCGATCAAAATACCGATGGCTCNTATCCGCTACAACATGCAGCGCCTGCGTGAAATGGGCGCAAGTGTACGTTACATGATGCAGCATGCTGCCGCTAAGTTTTGGAAAGTTGATCCACAAACCTGTACTGCTAATCAACACGTCGTTACACACAGCTCAGGTAAATCGCTTACTTATAAAGATTTAATCGACTTAGCGCTTACAATAACGCCACCAGAAGCTGACAAACTAACGCTTAAAACGCGCAAAGAATGGCGTTACATTAATACCGGCATGGCGCACATAGATTTAGCCGATTTAGTAACAGGTAAAGCAATATTTGCAGCCGATGTACGCGCACCACAAGCGCTGGTNCCCGCCGGTAGTAGGCGGTGTTGTTAAGTCATTTGATGCCAGTGCTACAAAAGCGATAAACGGCGTTATAGATGTTATTGAAATACCTGCACCAAAAGGCGCACCGCAGTTTCAGCCAAAAGGTGGCATTGCGATTATAGCTAAAAACACATGGGCTGCATGGCAAGGGCGTAAAGCATTAAAAGTGGTGTGGGATGATGGCAAAAATGGCGATTACAATTCAGAAGAATTTAAAAAGTCATTATTACAAACAGTACAAACTCCACAGGCAAACATACGTGATAAAGGCGATGCCATGGGCGTGTTGGCTAAATCGAGCAATAAATTGGTAGCTGATTATTACGCACCGCATCTTGCTCAAGCACCAATGGAGCCGCCTTGTGCAACAGCTATGTACAACAAAGACAGTGTTGATATATGGGCTGCTACGCAAAATCCACAANCTGCAATGCTTGGCATGGATGAGAGCAAAATTAATGTTCACGTTACCATGTTAGGGGGCGGCTTTGGGCGTAAGTCAAAACCTGACTTTTCAGCAGAAGCGGCTTACCTTTCAATGAAAGTAGGCAAACCTATTCGTGTGCAATGGACGCGTGAAGACGACATACAACATGGTTTTTACCATGCTGTTTCGGCTCAGCACATTGAAGCATCGCTAGATAAAAATGGCGCAATAGAATCGTATTTACACCGCACCGCGTTTTCACCAATTACCTCTACCTTTTCAGAAGGGGCGACTACGCCGGGAAGCTTTGAACTGCGCTTAGGATTTACCGATAACCCTATTAACACACCTAACATGAAGTTAGAAAACGGTGATGCGCCTGCCAAAGCACGAATTGGTTGGATGCGTTCTGTATCAAATATTTTTCATGCCTTTGCTATTCAGTCATTTATTGGTGAAGCAGCGCACAAAGCCGGTCGCGACCAAAAAGACTATTTACTAGACACTATAGGTCCGAGTCGTATTGTTGATGTAACAGAGCAAAATGCTACATACGATAATTACGGTGGCGATAAAGCGGTTTATCCTTTAGATATTGGCAGGCTGCGCCATGTTATTGAAAAAGTAGCTGACATGAGTAAATGGGGTCGAGAACTTCCTAAAGGTCGAGGTTTAGGCATAGCAGCGCATAGAAGCTTTTTAACTTATGTAGCTACGGTAGTTGAAGTAGAAGTGTCGGATGCTGGCGATTTAAACGTAATTAAATCGTGGGTTGCCATTGATGCGGGTACGGTTGTAAACACCGACACAGTTAAAAATCAAACCCAAGGTGGCTCTATTTATGGTATTACCACTGCAATCAGCGATGGTATTACCTTTGATAAAGGGCGCGTACAGCAAAGTAACTTTCATGATTATCGTGTACCGCGTATGAGCGACTCACCTCTTGAGATTGAAGTTGAAATTGTACAAAGTGATGCACCACCAGCAGGAGTAGGCGAGCCGTCTACACCAGTTTATGCGCCAGCATTATGTAATGCTATTTTTGCAGCGTGCGGAAAGCGTATTAGGCAGTTACCGATTGGTAACCAATTAAAAGCGTAGCTAAATAACCTACAGCTTAAACAAAAAAAACCGCCAAATGGCGGTTTTTTTAAAAGCGGTTAACGCGGTTTAACGACCTTTTTCAAACTCATCAACTTCACGCTCTGCTTCTTCTTTAGATTTACCGTATTGCTGCTGAATTTTACCAACTAGCTCTGTACGGCTACCTTCAATTTTATCTAAATCGTCGTTGGTAAGATCGCCCCATTTTTGTTGAGCCTTACCTTTAAGTTCTTTCCAATTACCTTCGATACGATCGCTGTTCATAAGTTTATCCTTACTTTAGGTTAGTGAATTAACTGTCAGTTATAAAGTAGCAAGCCTTGTACCAATGAATAATAATGGTTTTATTGCTTTTATTATCAGTTGGTTATATTTTTATGTTGAGCGATTTTGTTTTTAATATTGCGCTATTTATTAAAAAATATACATAGCAGCCTGTAATTATTGCTGACATAAGTTACGCCGCTTTGATGTAACTCATTCTTAAATTTTTGTTTTAAGCTAATATGCAGGTATTAAACAAAGTAGTTAAGCTGAGTGAGTTATGAATACTAAGACGTGTGAATATGGAGTGGGTGACTGCTCATACAAAATGGCAGGTGAGTTAGCAGGTATTACACAATTGGTGAATGCGTTTTACGATAATATGGACGCTTTAAAAGAGGCTGAAAATATAAGGAGTATGCATTAAAAAGACTTATCGGCATCGCGAAAAAAGCTCGCTTATTTTTTGTCGGGCTGGTTAGGTGGTCCTAAATTATACGCTGAACATTTTGGCAGTATTAACATTCCTCAAGCGCACAAACATTTACATGTAGGAATTGAGCAAAGTGATGCATGGCTTTTATGCATGCAAAAAGCGGTTGATGGGCAACCTTACGAAGCACCATTTAAAATTTACTTAATGCAGCAATTACGAGTGCCTGCAGATCGAATTAGAATGGTGTCGGGTAGTTAATAGCAATTATTAATAAACATCTACCGCGGTGTCGCTGCGGTTTTTTGTTACAATGCCTGCAAAGCAATTTAGGGTAAATAGCTGTGCTGCCGGTTCAAGACATATATCAACAACTCGTTACTACATTACAAAGTAATCCTATTACGTTATTACAAGCGCCGCCTGGTGCGGGTAAATCTACGTGGTTGCCGCTGCAACTAATGCGCGATGGGCATTTTAAACGTATTGTAATGCTAGAGCCTCGCCGTTTAGCTGCTCGTAATATAGCCAGCTACTTAGCAAAGTGCCAAAACGAGAGTGTTGGGCAAAGTGTGGGCTTGCGGATTAGGGGCGAGAGTAAAGTAAGCGCTAATACGCGCCTCGAAATAGTCACCGAAGGCATGCTAACGCGCATGTTGCAAAACGACCCCGAATTAAGCGATATTGATTTACTGATATTTGATGAATTTCATGAGCGTTCAATTGCAGCCGATACCTCACTTGCCTTTGCGCTCGAGACCCAAAGTGCGCTGCGTGAAGATTTAACCATTATGCTTATGTCGGCAACTCTTGATACTGAGCGTTATACAGCGTTTTTTGACTGCCCTGTAATTCAATCAAGCGGTCGCAGCTACCCAATAGACGAAATATACATACCCATAAAAGATGAAAGCCGTTGGCTTGATGCAATTCCTACCATAATAAAACAAGCACTTAATGAGCAAACAGGTAGCGCATTGGTATTTTTACCTGGGCAATTTGAGATACTACGCGTGCAACAAGCACTTAGCGATTTACCCAGTAACTGCATAGTAGCAACGCTATTTGGCGAGCAAGATAAAGCCAATCAGCAAGCTGCTATTGCTCCTGCACCAAACGGCATGCGCAAAGTAGTGCTTACCACCAATGTAGCCGAAACCAGTTTAACTATTGAAGGCATACGCATTGTAATTGACAGCGGCAAGCGCCGTGCAGCTACCTTTAATTTAAAAACAGGGGTCACTGAGCTCATAACACAAAGTATATCGCGCTCGTCTGCTGTGCAGCGTGCAGGGCGTGCAGGGCGAATAGAGCCGGGCATTGTTTATCGAATTGGCTCAAAGCAAACCTTTGAGAGACGTAATAGCCACGACAATCCCGAAATACTCACATCAGACATAAGCCAACTTATGCTTGAGGCAAAGCAGTGGGGAGCCAGTATTGATGAGCTAACCTTGCTCGATAAGCCCACTGAGCAACAATGCGAGCAAGCAAGTAACCTGCTTAATATGCTTGAAGCTATTGATAGCAAAGGTAAGCTCACACCGCTTGGCAGTAAAATGCTAGGTTTTGGTGCTGATATTCGTTTGGCGCATATGCTATTAAAAGCACAAATACTTGATGACCAACTCTCTGGTATTTTTAGGCTCGCTATTTATTTAGTGGCATTACTTGAGAGCCGAGTAAACAGTGCAAACGAGTTGAGTTTAGCGCTACATAGCCAACAACAACGTCCGCATCCGGTATTTAAACAACAGTTAAAATATTGGCAAAGCCGCTTAAAAGTAAAAAACGAAAACAGCGAATTAAATACGCATTATATAAGTTTGCTGGTGGCATTGGCATACCCCGATCGCATCGCTAAAAAACGTGGTAATGGTTATTTACTTGCCAATGGTGCTGGTGCTGAGTTAAATGCCGATTACTGGCACAACGACGATTACTTAGCTATAGCAACCATGGGCGGGCACAAAGGAGGGCGTATATTTACAGCCACTGCGCTCAACCCATTTGAGTTACAAGAGTATTTACCGCATTTATTTAGTGAACTTACTCGTTGTGAGTTTGATGAAAAATCAGCGCGTTTTATTCATCAAGATGAAGTAAAGCTTGGTGCTATAACACTCACCAGCCAGCCTAGTAAACAAAAACTAGATAAGAGAGAACGTGCTAAAGCGTGGCTTAACTTATTTGCTAAACACGGTTTTGCATTATTTAACGAGCAACCTGATGCGCAGCAATTGCTGATACGCATGAGCTTAGCAAGTAATTTAATACCCGATAAATTCCCACAAATAAACGAGCAACAACTCATTCAAAATGCAGCGCAGTGGCTAGGCGTGTTTTTAGAAGATATTAAAACGCTTACGCAGCTTAAAAAGTTTAACTACTTTGAAGCATTGCAGAACTGTTTTGATTGGCAACAACAAACAGCGTTAAAAGCATTGTTACCACTGCGCTTAACGGTGCCAAGTGGCTCAAATATAAAAATAGAATACCAGCTTGATGGCCCCGCAAAGCTAAGCGTGCGCATGCAAGAAGTTTACGGCTTGACTAGTACGCCTATGCTTGCCAAGGGTAAACTGCCACTGCTTATGGAGTTGCTATCGCCAGGTAAACGCTCACTGCAACTTACTCAAGATTTAGCGCACTTTTGGGCTAGCAGTTACCGCGACGTGCAAAAGGAAATGAAAGGTCGCTACCCTAAACATTTTTGGCCAGACGACCCTGCCAACAGTGTTGCAACCAACAGAGTAAAGAGCAAGATGTAGGTGATAATTCACTTAAAACTAATTTTGTTTGATTATTGAACTTACTAATGTAATGTACCTATAAAATATTTTTAGCTACAGGGAATAGTCAATGAGGTTACTTTTAACGTTAGGTTTGGTATTAGTTGCTACCTTTTCGGTTCATGCCCAAGAGCCTCTCGACTTAAATACGTTTGCGCAGCAGTACTATAAAACAATGACCGCCACACAAGCACCTAACGCAGGTGCTAAAGAGCTTGAGGCTTACCTTGCATTGTTAACCGATGATATTGGCAATCAGTATATTCCGTATCAACCGGATGACTCACGTACTCCAGATGGTAAAAAGCAGATGCGCAAAGGTATGAGTTTTTACTTAGGTGCGCACACATTGTTTGAAAGCACACTGCTTAATACATTTGTGTTTAACGATACAGGCTTTGCTATTCGTTATAAAAACTATGTAAAAGGTATTCATCCGCAAAATAAGCAGCCAATAGAGTACACCTCCACAATGATGGAAGTGATTGAAATTGAAAGCGGCAAAGTGGCGATGATCCGCAAGTACCACGAATAACTAATAAAGCCAATAAAGATATATTTATGAAACATTTACTGATCGCATTATCAATATTGATGTTTAGTGCGTTCGCCAAGAAAAATGGCTCCATACCTTGTTATTATTGGATTTAAACTTCTTTTCCGCCATGCTTTTCTGCTAGGTCGTCGAGCTCGGCTGAGGTGTAATCAAAACCACTTTCGTCGTATTCGTATGTCACTTTTACACTATCGCCGCCATTAAAAAGTCGTGTTTTTACATCGTTAACCGGCCAGTCTTTCAGCTCGTGTAAAAACCGGTTAGCAACTTGTGAAGATTCAAAACAATAGCGAATTTCTGTTTTCATAAATAATAAAGCTCTGGCTGTTTACCCCTGCAGCTAGTGCATTATTAATGGGGCGTTCATGATTCGGTTACAAAAAATAAAGAGTTAAATTGTAAATTTTGTGTTTCAATAAATGCATCAAACTCGGTACACACTAACGTACTTTAATTAACAAATGATGACGACTTTACATGCATTATAAATTTGCTCTGATCGCAAGCTCGGTTTTTATACTAAGCGCTTGCGGTGGTTCAGGCTCAGATGATACGCCAACCGTTAACGGAAATAAAATCCCCATTTTGTCAGTCGCTGATTTTCCTAGTGAATTAAGTAAGGGCCAAACAATTGAGCTAACAGCAACAGCCAGTGATAAAGACGGCACTATTACATCGGTTGTATGGCAACAAACGCAAGGGCCTGAACTAATTAGCGGGCCTTTAGAGGCAGTAACCACCTCAGTAACACTGCTAAATGCGCAAAGTTATAAGCCTGTTAATTACGCTTTTTCGATCACAGCAACCGACAATGAAGGGGCAAGCAGTGTAAAAACGCTGAGCTTTATAGCGCGCAATAATATGGATGAGATTAGCGCCGCACGGTTACTACACCAAGCAACAATGGGGCCTAAGCTTAGTGAAATACAAAACACACAAGGTTTAAGCGAGCAGCAATGGCTTGATAAACAAATAGCGCTACCTATTAATTATCACCGTGATTATTTAGTAAAGCTAAATGACGATGACGACTTTAAATACATAAGCCGCATAGATGCATGGTGGAAAGCAGTAATGCAAAGTGACGATCAACTCCGTCAACGTGTTGCATTTGCGTTAAGTGAAATATTAGTGGTGTCGGATGAGAACAGTGCCTTAAGAGGGCAACCTGAGGGCATGATCACTTATTACGATTTATTACTAAAGCATGCCTTTGGTAATTATCGTGACTTACTCGAAGATGTCACGCTTTCGCCTATTATGGGAACTTATTTAAGCCATTTGGGTAACGAAAAAGCAGACGATACACTTAATATTCGCCCAGACGAAAATTACGCACGTGAAGTAATGCAGTTATTTACTATTGGCCTTGAAGAACTAAATCTAGATGGCAGCGCCAAGCTTGATGCACAAGGTAATACCATTGCCACTTACGGACAGGTAGAAATAGAGGGTTTTGCACGCGTATTTACTGGTTGGACGTTTGCCGATAGTGAAACATTTAAGCGTAAAAGTCGTGATTATATTAAGCCAATGGAAGCATTTGACGAGTACCATTCTAGTAAACAAAAAACCTTACTAAACGGTGAGGTTATACCACAAGGTTATGCAGCAGAAGAGTCATTGCAAATAGGGCTCGATAATTTATTTAATCATCAAAATGTTGCGCCGTTTATTAGCAAACAGCTTATTCAGCGATTAATTACCTCAAACCCAACCCCCCAATATGTTGAGCGAGTAGCTAATGTATTTATTGATAACGGCGCTGGTGTACGCGGCGATTTAGCGGCGGTAGTAAAGGCTATTTATTTAGATGATGAAGCGCGGCATTTTGGCTCAGTGCTTAATTACCAAGGTAAAATTAAAGAGCCTATTTTAAAAACTGTACAGTTTTGGCGAAATCTCGATGCTAAATCGCCAGCGGGTTATTATAAAACATGGAATTTAATAAATAGCTACGGACAAGGACCCATGCAATCGGCTTCAGTATTTAACTTTTTTAGGCCTGATTATCAAACCGCAGCTTTGCGAAATGAAGGTATTGTTGCACCAGAATTACAAATAGCAAACGACGCAACACTGATTGGCACCATGAACGCGCTTTACGCAAGCTTAGTATGGAGTACCGCAGAAGCGCGCAGCGATTTAAATTCAAATAGTATTTATATTTATGTTCAAGACGACATGAATGTTTTAGAGAAAAACGGTGTTAGCGCGCTATTAGCTCAGTACAACACGTTATATTTTGCAGGCGCAATGAGCAGTGACACACGCCAAGCATTACTTGATTTAGATGCCTACTGTAATGAAGAGCAATACCGTGAACGGGTTTCGTATTTATTATATATGATTGCTATTTCACCTGAATTTAACGTGCAGTATTAGGAGCGCATAATGAGCATTAATAGAAGAGAGTTTTTGTCGTTATGTGTAAAAGGTAGTGTATCGGCTGNTTAACGAGCCTGCAATTACAAGCATTAACTGGAGCGACTAATGCAGTTGAGCTAGGAGATTACAAAGCATTAGTGTGTGTGTATTTATACGGAGGGAATGATTCGTTAAATATGCTAGTTCCGCTTGAAGGCGAGCAACGTAGTGTTTACGAGCAAAGTAGGCAGAACCTGGCGGTAGAGAGCCCACTTGAGTTAAGTATTAAAAGCCAGTTTGCCGGTGGAGTCGGTATTCATCCCTCACTTGAACCTATACAAAATGTGTTTGAATCTCAAAATTTAGCATTTGTAGGCGGGGTAGGTACTTTACTCGCTCCCACAACATTGAATGACTATAAAAATAAAGCAATAGGTTTGCCTAAGCATTTGTTTTCGCATAACGATCAGCAAGCTGCGTGGATGTATGGTCGAGAAAAACAATCACTTAATAGCGGGTGGGGCGCACGACTTTTAGAGCGTTTAGAGTTACAAGATGAGTTTGCAGCTAATGTATCACTCGACGGTACTAATTTATGGCAAACGGGAAGTGCTAGCAATGCATTTGCGCTTAACAAAAGCGGCATTAGTAGTATTAACGCGTTTGGAGGGTATCAACCTCGTAGCGAGCACGTAACTTCTATTATGAACCGCTTACTAGGCAATACGAGCCATCCATTAAGTACAGCTTATGCCAATGGCTTAACAAGTGCGATAAATAACACTCAAGCAATGAACAGCGCGTTAGAAAGCGCGCCTGCACTTATTACCCCATTTAGCGATAATAGCCTTAGTGAGCAATTTTCAGCAGTCGCTAAAACAATTAGCGTACAGGCAAAATTGAGCACTCAGCGCCAAGTGTTTTTTGTTTCTATGGGGGGGTATGATACGCACGATAACCAATTAACAACGCACCCTGCTTTATTAAATACGTTAGCTCAAGGGTTAAGTGAATTTGATAGCGCGATGAAAGAGCTTGATATGGCAGATAAAGTGACTGCGTTTACTATGTCTGATTTTGGTCGCACGTTGACCTCAAATGGCGATGGCACTGACCATGGTTGGGCAGGAAACCAAATAGTAATGGGCGGCGCAGTAAAAGGCGGCAATATATATGGCGAGCTACTAACTCAACATTTGGATGGCCCACAAGATACCGGTGGCGGGCGTTTAATTCCAAGTGTTGCTAATGAGCAGTACTTTGCCACATTGGCTCAGTGGTTTGGTGTGCCAAGCTCTGAGCTTGTTGATATTTTTCCAAACTTGAGTAACTTTGATCACACAACATTGGACTTTTTTGTGTAATTAGTCGCTAATAGTAATCTAAAAGCACTTGTTAGTAGTATAAGCTACTGGTTAATAGTGCTTATCTGTTTTAATAATAAAAATCACACACAATATAGGAATCATAAAATGAAAGTTTTAGTGAGCTTAGTTAGTTTAATCGCTTTTTTACTCGTCATACTGCCAGGGCCTTTGTATAAATTTGGTATTGTAGAATTAGGTGTTGCGTTTACGGGGTTTAAATTTGGCGTTTATGCTGGTGGCGCTGCATTGGTGCTACTTATAGTACAAGCGTTATTTATGCGTAAAACGTTAACGCTAAGCAGTGGTGTTATTGCACTTGTATTTTCGGTTGTGGCCATTGCTATGCCACTTAATATGATGAACAAGGCTGAAGGCGTACCGGCAATTCATGACATTTCAACTGATTTAGTTAATCCACCAAAATTTGTAGCAATTGCACCACTGCGTGCAAATGCATCTAACCCAGTAGAATACGCGGGTGAAGAAACGGCAGTACAGCAACGCAAAGCATACCCTGAGCTGGTAACTTTAAGCTTTGCACAATCTAAAGCCGATTTAATGACAGCAAGCGAACAAGCAGTTAAAAATCTTGGCTTTGCATTGGTAAGTGCAAATACGGCTACAGGNCAGGTATTGTGGAAGCTACCGATACAACAACGTGGTTTGGTTTTAAAGACGATGTGGTTATTCGTATTAAAGATGAAGGCAGCCAACGTTTTGTTGATATTCGTAGTAAGTCGCGAGTAGGGCGTAGTGATTTAGGAAAAAATGCAGAGCGCATTCATTCAATTATTAATGAATTAAACAGCTTACTTGCAAAATAACTAAATTTAGCGCCCTAGTACTAATGATTGAGCCCAAACACTGTTTGGGCTTTTTTGTTTGCCCAGCGAAGCTGGCAAACCCGATAGGCTGAAAGATGCCTTATCACCCTGACTAAGGGGAAGATAATCTGAATGGCAAGGGCGTCACTGGCCAACGGTGGGGTCTGAAGGAAGCCATAAGAAGTTAGAGGTACACAACTAACCGTAACCTGTTTCGGCAGTATTGGTGGGTCAGCGTGCAAAATAGCGCAACGCCCTATACTTAG
>NZ_AUTL01000068.1:0-11450 GCF_000498015.1 Pseudoalteromonas sp. TAE79 | reverse complement strand
TGCGTATTCCGGTGATGGTGAACACCGATTCCGGTTTTATCGTGAACACTTAAATTCCACGCATTGGGTTCATGACATTTTTAACCTAAGTGTTCACGATGGTCAATTTTAGATTGAATTTTTCTCATAGACTCCCCCTTTAATTTTATCCGATGAGCATTGTGCATTAGTCGATCTAAAATGGCATCGGCTAAGGTATTATCGCCGATGGATTGATGCCATTCTTCGGTGGGTAATTGACTGATGATGGCGGTTGATGAACTGCCGTGCCTATCATCCATGATCTCCATTAAGTCATTTCGTTGTGCCGCTTTAAGTGGCTCAAGCCCCCAATCATCTAAAACGAGTAAGTCGATCTTAGCGAGTGACTGTAACATTCGACTGTAAGTGCCATCTGCTTTGGCTTGTGTCAGCGCAAGCATCAACCTTGAGAGTCGGTAATATTTAACGCTGTAGCCTTTCATGCATCCTGTATGCGCAAGCGCACAAGTGATATAGGTTTTACCGCTACCGCAAGGGCCTGTGATGAGTAAGTTTTGTGATTTATTCAGCCAATCACATTGCAGTAGCGATGCCATCATCGATTGATTGAGACCTCGCGGGTGATGATAATCTATGTCTCTGGCGTTAGCGGCTAATTTAAGTTTTGCCGCTTTAAGTAAGCGTTGTTGTTTTCGGCTCTCTCGGTCTTGGGCTTCACTGTCTGCTAGCAGTTGTAGTCGCTCATCGAAGGACAACCCTTCATAAGTACTTGGTTGTTCTATTTGGCTCACTAAGGCGTTGGCCATACCACTGAGTTTGAGTTGACGAAGCTGAGTTATCGTTTGTTCTAACATAGAATTTCCTTACCTTAATGGAAGCTTTTAGGACCACGGATATTTTCATGGGATTGTGGCAATAACGTCGACGGCTCTTCTTGCGTTCGCGGCAATTTATCTTGGTTGCTACTGAGTATGTCTTTGATATGTTTTAACCGATATAAACTGTATTGATTGGCTATCGCACAGGCGTTATTGAGCCGATCGGCGGGATAGCTTCTTGATAGGTTGAGTAAGCCTAAGCACACACGATACGCTTGTTCTTCATGTTGTTTCTGTGCCAATTGTGCTTTCACCCAGAGCAAAACGTCATCTCCAATATCTTTCGCCCAATTCATTAAACGCCCTGGTGACCATTTATGATGCTTCTCATGCTTTACAGGCATGTGCTCGGATGTGGTGGTCATGCCCGGATGATATTTTCTCGGGTGACTGGTGATGCGTTTATGCTTGAAATAAGCCTCAATCAAGTTGTCTTTGGCATGAAGTTCAAGCTTTTCACCCACCAAGTGATGGGGTACCGAGTAAAGATGGTTATCATACTGAACGTGATAATCAATATTCACTTTGACGTGTTTAATATCCGTGAATTGATAAGCTAGTTTGGGCATGGGCGCGAGGGCGGGTTTGTCGATTGACTCGAACCATGATTGTCGTGTCCCACTCAGTTGCTTAAAGGGCTTATTATTGACCTCAAGCAGTAAGGCTTTGATGCAATGGTTTAGCTCAGCTAATGAGAAAAAGGTTTGGTGTCGTAACTTGGCGAGTATCCAGCGTTCAATGATTTGCACGCCCACTTCGGCCTTGGCTTTATCTTGTGGTTTTCTGGGACGAGCAGGCACAATCACGGTGCCATAATGCGCGGCCAATTGCTGATAACTCGGGTTAACATCAGGGTCGTAGCGACACGCTTTACTGACACCACTGCGTAAATTATCGGGGATAACCATGTCAGGTATACCGCCGATAAATTCAAATGCTCGCACGTGACTGCCGATCCAGTCGGGTAGACTTTGGCTCCAGGTTGCTTCACAAAATGTATAATTTGATGCGCCCATCACCGCCACGAATATCTGGGCGAACTTCACTTCACCCGTCGCATTACAAACAATGGGCATCGTTTGACCCGCATAATCGACAAAGAGTTTTTCTCCTGCTTTATGCACTTGTCGCATCGAACGTTTTTGCTTTTTAAGCCAGGTCATGTAGCGATCGCAGAACTGAGAATAGCTGTAACAACGATTCGGATATTGCTGAGTATATTCTTCCCAGAGTAAGTTCTTGGTGACGCCTTTGCCCGTTAATTCTTTTCGAATGGCTGGCCAATCTGGCACTTCAAATCGCTGGGATGGCCGAGTGTCGGCGCGAGGATAGAACTGACTAGCAAGCACAGAATCATCAAGCTCGTCGGGCAGTGGCCAACTTAACGATAAAGCTCTGGCTTTAGTGAGTAGTTTTTGAATACCACCGACACTGATCTTAGTGCTGGCACTTATTTTTCTGACACTGAGTTGGGCAGCAAAATGTAGCCTCAACACTTCTCGAATTTTACGCATTGTGATCCTCTTAGTCGCCATATCCCTTCCTCAGTAATACAAAAAGGAAATAGCTTAACAAAGTAATTAATAATCAATGCGTTGAAATTGTACTGGTTTGGTGTGAACACCGATTCCGGAAAATCAGTCAAAAGTGTTCACGATAAAACCGGAATGAGCGTTCACGCTAAAACCAGAACGGGTGTTCACGATGGGCCGGAATCACTGTTCACGATGCTCCGGAATATGCACCATCTGTACAGTCCTCGGCTTACCTGGTTGAATGCCACCGTTTGAACGGTTAGCAACGTATGTTTTATCAAACAAGTTATCAACGCTTAGGTATACTTTTTGATTTTCATCGATTAAGTATTTAGCAGCTAAATCCCATACTACGCGGCTATCAATTGCGTTTAAGCCCGACTCAGTTAAGTTAGCATGCGCATCAGATACGTAACGTATTTGGCTGTTAACTACAAACGCAGAAAACTCAGCACCTAACGATAACGCTACTTGGTTTTCTGGTACGTAAGGCATTGCATCGCCTTTTTCTACCGCGCCCCAAATTTCTGAATCAAAATCGTTTTTAAACTCAGAGTCTGTGTAGGTGTACGTTAATTTAACTGGGAACATAGCTGTATCAGTTGCAAACGTACGTGCTGCACTAAATTCAAAGCCCGCTACTTCTACTTCACCGTAGTTGTATTGGTCGCCAATGTTGTCGTCGCTACAACCAACCGCTGCAGTACAGTTACCGTGCATGTTGTCGTAGTCTGAGTAAAAGGCAATTACTTCACCGCTAAAGCCATCCATATTAAAGCGAGAGCCAAACTCAATGTTTACACTTTCTTCTTCTTCTTGGTCAGCATTACCAGGTGCTGCTGGTGCATAACCTTTTTGAATGCCCGCAAGTAGCGTTACGTTTTCGTTAAGCGTGTATGTAGCACCTAGTGACGGCACTAAAATTTCAGTGTCGTTCGACACATCTTTAGTTAAACCGTTGCTGCGTGTTGGATCTGATCTAGACCACTCTTCACGCGTAATAGTAATGTCTTCATAACGAAGGCCTGCACTTACTACTAATGCATCAATTGTCCACTCATCTTGAATAAACAAGGTGCTTGCTTCTGCGCTATCTACACGGTTGCTATCAGAGCCCGGAACGCCTTGCTCTGTAAGTGTTAAGCTTAGGTCTTGATTAAGTGTGTATTTGTCTTCCCACTGAAAACGATCCATTTCGTCTTCGTGGTAACGTACGCCAACAGTCACATAGTGATCGCCTGCAGGAATATGTAATTCAGACTGAATACCTTTAGCTTGGTAGTCGCGGTTATTAGCTTTAACGCCAATACCTTCAATACCTTCGCTTGTAGGGTTTGCTTCAAAATCGCTGTACTGCTCAAGAGTACTTAAGCCTACGCTGCTGGCTTTATACCAGTTACGATGAAAATCGTTTAAGTAAGCCGTAGCTAAAAACTCATAGCCATC
Organism: Pseudoalteromonas sp. TAE79; assembly: GCF_000498015.1. Classification (NCBI taxonomy): domain Bacteria; kingdom Pseudomonadati; phylum Pseudomonadota; class Gammaproteobacteria; order Alteromonadales; family Pseudoalteromonadaceae; genus Pseudoalteromonas; species Pseudoalteromonas sp. TAE79. Next base: position 7,609 of record NZ_AUTL01000068.1, on the reverse strand, counting down.
ACCAAAACGGTACGCGTAGTTAAGTTGGTATGCGTTGTGGCGCGTATTCATTTCATCGTTTTGACCAAACGTATGGCCAAACTTTAATAGTAAATCTGTTTTTTCAAAGCCGGTGTTGTCATTGCCTACTGGCAGCTCTTTAAAGCCGTCTGCGCCGTAAGTAAATACTTAAATTAAACCCGCTGTGTTATTTTTTTCTTTACCAAAGTAAGCGTGGCCTTTGTAGTAACCGTCGCTACCAAGGGCTGCATCTACCATACCTTTTGAGCTATCGGCTCAGTTGGTAAGCTGCGCGAAAGTAAGTTTAAAACACCACCTGTAGTACGCGGGCCGTACTTAACTGAGGCTGCGCCTTTTAATACTTCAATAGATTCCATACGACCCATAGTAGGGAAGTAGTATGCAGAAGGTGCTGAATATGGTGCTGGTGCAACTAATACACCGTCTTCCATTACTGATATTTTATCGTTACGGCCAGTACCTGTACCGCGCATACCAATATTAGGACGAAGGCCATAACCGTCTTCTTCTTGCACGTAAACGCCCGGAACAGACGCTAAAACGCGAGAAATATCGGTAAACTGGAATTTTTGAAGTTCTTCTTCAGAAATAAACGTAGCCGAACCAGGAATATCGTTAATTGCTTGCTGAGAGCCAATAACAGTAATTTGTTCAAAGCGTTGTTCTTTATTGCTGGTGTCTTTTGCTATTGCAGTAGCACTAAAAGACAAAGCAACCGCAGTTGCCAAAGTAGATACTAAAAACTTAGGGGTCATTGTGTTCCTAATCATGTCAATTATCTTAATTGGCGCAATTTGAACACGTTAACGAATACGAATCAATGTTATTAACTATTTAATTATTCAGTTTAATAGAACTAAAAACACCTGCTTATGCAACTTAATTAACTAAATTGTTTCTTTTGTATTATTTTGTAATTGCTTTACTAGCTATAAAGGCTGAACGAATTATATGTGCTACGTAAGCGCTAGCCCAAGCGTAGAGCTATAAATTCAGCGAGTTTATCTACCGCATTTTCCGACTCACCCGAACTTTTAACCAAGCTAATACCAATATTACCAAGAGCTGGTAAATGCTTGGTTTGAACCTGATAGTTAAGCTCACTCGGTACTGTACTTTTGGCAAGTACCGTAATACCTAAGCCTTCTTTTAATGCAGCAATAAGGCCGGTTAAATCGGCGTTGCTATAAACTATTCGGTATTTAATGCCTGCACTTTTTAATGCATCAGTAGCACGGCGACGATAAATACACCCCTCTGGTGCGGTAACTAGGGTAACCACCTCATTATGCGCAAGTGACAGGTCGCCCACCCACACAAGTTCGTCTTGCATAAAAATAGGAAACTTATCAGAGTTGAGTCGCTCATTTAGCGCAAGTACTAAATCAAACTGATCTTGGCGAGAAGCCGAAAGCAAATGCTTACTTAAACGCGACTTAACCTCTAACGACACCTCAGGGTAGAGCGCCACAAAGTCGCCAATAATTGAGGGTAAAATACGCGCTGCAAATTCGCTAGGAATACCCAAGCGCACTTTACCTGCGATGTTTTCTGAGGTGAACTGCTGCAAAATAGCATCGTTGTGTTGCATCATTTGTTTTGCCATAGGCAATAATAGCTCGCCGTACTGGTTTAATACTTGGCGCTGCCCTTGTTTTTTAAATAGTTTATAGCCAAGCACGTCTTCTAAGCGCTTGATTTGCAAACTTACAGCAGGTTGCGACAGGCCAAGTAAATCGCCTGCTTTAGCAAAGCCACCTATTTCAACTACCATTACAAAAGTACGTAAACCGTCTGTTGATATGTTTTTCATATTTAAAATTACAATTTATATAGCCATATATATAAGTATTATTTATCAATTGATAAATAATTACAATTTGTTGTTGATAGACGTGGGCAATATACTTTTATAATCGAAAATACACAGGTGTTTGTTATGACTTTTAACCCAATAATGTTTGCCCGCCACAGCAACGCAAGTAGTGCGGTTACTAACGCTTTGCAAACTAACAACAATCACGTTGTAATGGATTTTAGCGGAACCGAAACCAGTGTATTTTTAAGCACTATTTTAGGCCTTGATTTAACTAAGCTTACCGCCAGCGGTTTAGGCTTAAAAGGCACGCTTGATGGCGACTATAATTCTGACTACAGTTTTGCTGTTTATTACTTTAGCGAAACCGCCTTTAGATTCGTACTACCACACAACGCAAGCCTTCAACTACAAGCGCTTATAAACGAGCAGCAATTACGTTTTGATATTGATTATGTAGTACGCACCGACCTAGCAAGCTTTATTTTAAGTGGCGACAACGCGTTTGATACTCTAGTAAATGCTTTTAAATTAACACCCGGTTTGCGCTTATCAAATGCGCAACTATGCTACGGTGCGCAAAGTGGTGATGTATTTATTACCGCCATTGATAAAAACGACGAACAACACTTTGTATTAGTCGCTAAACAACAAGAATTACAAAAATGGCAAAGCTACATGCAAGCGCAAGGTTTTGCACTTATGCATAGTGAAGCCGCATAACGAATACAAACAACAGGTGAACATAACAATGTTTACCTGTTTTTAATTGCGATTAAGCAATTAAAGTCTATTTAAGCCACGCCCTAAACAGGGTTAATTTAAACGTGAAGGAATGTTATGACTTCTAAAACTGTACTACATGCTAAGCACCTAGAAGCGGGCGCTAAAATGGTTGATTTTCATGGCTGGGAAATGCCAATCAACTACGGCTCACAAATAGAAGAACACAATAGCGTGCGTACCGACGCAGGTATGTTTGACGTATCACACATGACTATTGTTGATATTAAAGGGCCTCAAGCACAAGCATTTTTACGTAAGCTAGTAGCTAACGACGTTGCAAAATTAACCGTACCAGGTAAAGCGCTTTACACAGGCATGCTTAACGAGCAAGGCGGTGTAATAGACGACTTAATTATTTATTTCTTTAGCGAAACCTTTTACCGCCTAGTTGTTAACTCAGCAACGCGCGAAAAAGACCTAGCGCATTTAGCTAACGTATCGAGCGACTTTGACGTAACTGTTACAGAGCGCCCTGAGTTTGCAATGATTGCAGTACAAGGCCCTAACGCTAAAGCAAAAACAGCCACTCTTTTAAATGCTGAGCAACAAGCAGCTGTTGAAGGTATGAAGCCATTTTTTGGTGTTCAAGTAGGTGATTTATTTATTGCCACAACGGGTTATACTGGCGAAGACGGTTACGAAATAGTAGTACCGAACGACCAAGCAGCCGATTTATGGCAACAACTGCTAGACGCAGGTGTTAAGCCTGCTGGTTTAGGTGCACGCGACACGCTACGTTTAGAAGCAGGTATGAACCTTTACGGCCTAGATATGGACGAAAGCGTATCACCACTTGCAGCTAACATGGCATGGACCATTGCATGGGAACCAGAAGATCGCGACTTTATTGGCCGTGACGTACTTGTTAAGCAACGCGCAGAAAAAAGCACTGACAAACTAGTTGGCTTAGTGTTTGAAGAAAAAGGCGTTTTGCGTAGCGGTTCAAAAGTAATTGTTGATGGTGGTGAAGGTATTATTACTTCTGGTACTTTCTCCCCAACACTTGGTTTTAGTGTAGCCCTTGCACGTGTACCACGTTCAACAGGCGATACAGCTCAAGTAGAAATGCGTAAAAAATTAGTAAACGTTAAAGTAGTAAAGCCTAGCTTTGTACGTAACGGTAAATCAATAATTTAAATAATTTGGTTATATCAATCAGTGTAATTACAGTGATTGATATCCTCCCAATATAAACCAAAGGACAAATAAAATGAGCAACATTCCTAGCGAGTTAAAATACGCACCTTCACACGAGTGGGTTCGTAACGAAGGCGACGGTACATTTACTGTTGGTATTTCTGAGCATGCACAAGAACTTCTTGGCGACATGGTATTTGTTGAATTACCAGAAGTTGGCGACGAAGTAGACGCTGGCGAAGACTGTGCAGTAGCAGAGTCAGTTAAAGCAGCATCAGACATTTACGCACCTATCAGTGGCGAAATTGTTGCTATTAACGAAGAACTTGAAGACTCACCAGAAACAGTAAACAACGACGCTTACGGTGACGGTTGGTTATTCCGTATTAAAGCATCTGACGAGTCTGAGCTAGACAACTTATTAGACGCTGAAGGTTACTCGCACACTATCGACGAAGAATAATTATTCTTTGTAGATAACTAAAAGCCCCGCGTGTTTTATTTAGATATCGGGGCTTTTATGATTTTACAGTTAACTTTTCCATACAAAGTAGGCTGTTAAATCATAAGAATTTTAAGTTATTGCTGTTTACCCATCAGCAGTAGCCACATTTTTTGGATCATAGGAATCTGGACACATGTCAAACGCCAAATCTCTTGAAGAACTAGAGCAAAAGCAAGATTTTATTCGCCGCCATATTGGGCCAAGCCCAGCACAAGTAAGCGATATGCTAAGTGCTTTAGAAGTATCGAGTGTGCAAGAGCTCATTGACCAAACTGTACCGGCTAGCATTCGTCTAGAACAACCGCTAACAGTTGGACAAAGCCGTACTGAAGTTGAAACACTAAGCTACCTAAAATCAGTAGCAAGCAAAAATAAAGTTTTCAAATCGTACATTGGCCAAGGCTACCACCCAACTAACGTACCGCACGTAATTTTACGTAACGTACTAGAAAATCCAGGTTGGTATACAGCGTACACACCGTATCAGCCAGAGATTGCACAAGGGCGTTTAGAATCATTATTAAACTTCCAAACTATGACCCTAGATTTAACCGGTCTTGATTTAGCAAGCGCATCACTACTTGACGAATCAACAGCGGCTGCAGAGGCTATGGGCCTTGCAAAACGCGTATCAAAAGCTAAAAAAGCCAATGCATTTTTTATTGCCGACGACGTACACACACAAACAATCGACGTAGTAAGCACCCGTGCTGAGCAGTTTGGTTTTGAAGTAATTGTAGGTAAAGCCACCGATGCCGTAAACCACGATATTTTTGGTGCACTGTTCCAATACCCAACTACATCAGGCGAAGTGGTAGATATAACTGACCTAATTGCTGGCGTACAAAGCAAAAAGGCCATTGCCTGTGTTGCTGCCGACATAATGAGTTTATTACTATTAAAAGCACCGGGTAAACTAGGCGCAGACGTAGTACTTGGTTCGGCTCAACGTTTTGGCGTACCTATGGGTTACGGCGGTCCACACGCTGCATTTTTTGCAACACGTGACGCATACAAACGTTCATTACCAGGTCGTATTATTGGTGTATCTAAAGACCGTTTAGGTAACGACGCACTACGTATGGCAATGCAAACGCGCGAACAACACATTCGCCGCGACAAGGCCAACTCAAACATTTGTACAGCACAAGTATTACTTGCCAACATGGCAGCGTTTTACGCGGTGTACCACGGCCCACAAGGCTTAAAAACTATCGCGCAGCGTATACATCGCTTTGCTGATATTTTAGCAAGTGGTCTTAAAGCTAAAGGCATCGCACTTAAGCACAGCACTTGGTTTGATACACTAACAGTAGTAAGCGACAGCAAAGACGACGTAATAGCGCGTGCAATTGCAAAAGGCGTAAACTTTGCAACAAATCACGAAGGCGAGTATTCAATTTCGGTATCAGAGACAACAACACGTGCCGATATTACTGAGTTATTCGATATTATTTTAGGCGAAGGCCATGGCCTAAGTGTTGACGCTATTGCGGCCGACGTTGAAGCAAATGGCAGTGAGTCTATCCCTGCAAGTTTAGTACGTGACGATGAAGTACTAACGCATCCAAACTTTAACAGCTACCACAGCGAAACAGACATGCTTCGCTACATTAAGCGACTAGAAAGCAAAGACTTATCGCTTAATCACTCAATGATCTCGTTAGGCTCATGTACCATGAAACTAAACGCAACTGCCGAGATGATCCCAATTACGTGGCCTGAGTTTGCAAACCTTCACCCATTCTGCCCGCTAGATCAAGCAGAGGGTTACCAAATAATGATTGGCGAGCTACACGACTGGCTAGTAAACATTACCGGTTACGATGCAGTATCACTTCAGCCAAACTCTGGTGCACAAGGTGAATACGCAGGCTTAATCGCGATTCGTAAATACCACGAATCACGCGGCGATGCACACCGTAATGTATGTTTAATCCCAAGCTCTGCGCACGGTACTAACCCTGCATCAGCGCAAATGGCGAGCATGAAAATTGTGGTAGTTAACTGCGACAAAAACGGTAACGTAGACATGAGCGACCTTAAAGCGAAAGCTGAGGAAGTGTCTGAAAACTTATCGTGCATCATGATCACATACCCGTCTACGCACGGTGTATACGAGGAAACAATTCGCGAAATTTGTGACATTATTCATGAGCACGGCGGCCAAGTTTACATGGACGGCGCAAACATGAACGCGCAAGTTGGCGTAACAAGCCCAGGCTTTATTGGCTCAGACGTATCGCACTTAAACTTGCATAAAACGTTTTGTATTCCACACGGTGGCGGTGGTCCAGGTGTTGGCCCAATTGGTGTTAAATCGCACCTTGCGCCGTTTATGCCAAACCATAGCGTAATTAACGTACCAGGTACTAACATCGGTAACGGTGCGGTATCGGCAGNGCAGCGCCTTACGGCTCAGCCGCTATTTTACCTATTTCATGGGCTTACATCACCATGATGGGTTCAGAGGGCTTAAAGCAAGCTACTGAAATGGCCATTGTTAATGCTAACTACTTAACACATGAGCTAAGCAAGTACTTCCCAATTTTGTACCGTGGTCGTAACAACCGTGTTGCTCACGAATGTATTGTTGACCTGCGCCCGCTTAAAGAGCAATCAGGCATTACTGAAATGGACGTAGCTAAGCGCTTGCAAGATTACGGCTTCCATTCACCAACTATGTCGTTCCCAGTAGCTGGCACATTAATGATTGAGCCAACTGAGTCTGAATCAAAAGGTGAGATTGACCGCTTTATCGAAGCAATGGTGTCAATTAAAGGCGAAATTGAAAAAGTAATTTCTGGCGAATGGTCAATCGAAAACAACCCGCTAGTGTTTGCACCGCATACACAAGGTGACGTGTTAGGTAACGAATGGGACCGCGCATACGACCGTTTTTACGCTGCATTCCCAGTGCCTGCCGTGGCTAAAAACAAGTTTTGGCCAACCGTTACACGTATTGATGACGTATACGGCGACCGTAACTTAGTATGTTCATGCCCTGCGGTTGAGACTTACCGCGATTAAGAGCAGAGACTAATTTTTTGACCTTTAATGGGTAGTAAGTTCCACTATAGTCCGGAAATTTATCAAAATTATAAAAGCCGTTGCAGCAATGCAACGGCTTTTTTGTTTGCCCAGCGAAGCTGGCAAACCCGATAGGCTGAAAGATGCCTTATCACCCTGACTAAGGGGAAGATAATCTGAATGGCAAGGGCGTCACTGGCCAACGGTGGGGTCTGAAGGAAGCCATAAGAAGTTAGAGGTACACAACTAACCGTAACCTGTTTCGGCAGTATTGGTGGGTCAGCGTGCAAAATAGCGCAACGCCCTATACTTAG
>NZ_AUTL01000067.1:0-9279 GCF_000498015.1 Pseudoalteromonas sp. TAE79 | reverse complement strand
GAAGATCTGATCATGACATTGAGATTTAGTTCAAAAAAATCCCCGCTAATTTCTTAGCAGGGATTTGTGTATAAGAGACAGCTCACTGAGTGGCTTTTTTGTTTATAAAAGCGAGTGTTTCAGGATTAAGTATTTGTTTTGATATGTACTGCATACCGCTTTTGTTTTTAATAATAATACCTTGTTGGGTGTCTATTACTTCGCTTATATTTTGCCATTCTAATTGATAGCTTTTGTAATGATTAGCAGATTTAATACCTTCTTCATCAAAGGTAAGTGTTACCTCAGAGCCTGATGCTCTGCTGAGCATTTGTCTGGTTACCCACCATGGTCTGCGATAGTAAAAAGCGACGCACTCGAGTACCGCTAACATGATCATAAACGATCCTAAGTAATGATCGTCTAAAACATAAATGCCAAATAAACCAAGCGCAACTAACAACACAAGTAAAAAGTATTTAGGTTTTGCACGCTTACTATAAGGGAGTGACTCATCAAAACACTCGTAAAAGTAGGGTTTATCTAATGTGTAGGTGGTTGTGAATGCCATTTTGCCTTGCTTTAAATATCGTTTTTTTTATTTTAACAAGCTAACTGCTAAATGAGCAGCTTTATAGTCAGTGATTTTGTTACTGGCACAAAAAAACGGCTCGAAAGCCGTTTTTTTTAGCGGTACAAGAAGAATTAACAGTTAGTTTCTTCAGCGTTCACGCCTTCTTTAACATTTTCACATGCATCTTCAACAGAGTTTTGCACATCAGTTACTGCTTCGTCGATACGTTCGCCAGCATCTTCTGCATGGTTGTCTTCACAACCCATCATGAAAAAACCTGCAAATACTGCGATTAGTGCTGCTTTTAAAGTTGTAGAGTTCATAGTGTAATTCCTTGTAAGTATTAATTAAATTTTAGTGTTTGTTAGTTGAATGCTTTATCTACCTGGGTGATTTACCACGTAGTGCACCTGAAACTAATGAAATCACTAAAAGTACTAAAAAGATAAAAAATATAATTTTTGCTATACCAGCTGCGGCACCTGCGATGCCACCAAAACCTAACACTGCAGCGATTAAAGCAATAACTAAAAATGTAATTGTCCAGCGTAACATTGTTTTCTCCTTGGTTATCAAATTTGCTCATAATAACTAATGCCAGTTATATGCCAAAGTTTATTTAGTATAAATATCAATTGGTTATGGTTTTTTGCTGTTACTCTAGTTATTAGTTGGTTAGTAACTTTTACGCTTTGTTATGTAAGTTATTCACACTGTTGCAAATAACTGCCAAATGTTCACTAAATAAACTTATTTTGGTAAGACCAATTAACAATTGGTGTGTGGCTTTGCATTTAATATTAAGAATTAGTGTTAATTTTTACTTAGCTTGATAGTTAATTAACAACTTCCATATAACTATTAGCTATAGTCGTTATTTCTTGTATGTATTGTAGAGCGCGTGATTGCTGAGTTATAGCATGTAAATTAATTGAGTGTTATGTTGTTTATTGTTTAATTGGTTTTACCAATTTACAAGATGTAGACAAAGCGATTAGTTTTGTTATTATCCAGTGAATAAATATTTAATTAAATCGATTTTTTATTTTCGATATGGGTTTCAAGGGGAGAAAAATGGATATAGGTGCTCTACTCACAACGGCTGGTAACTTAATGCTTACTGGCATGGTTGGGGTGTTTGTATTTCTGTCGATATTAATTGGTGCAGTAACGCTTATGTCTAATTTGGTGACGCGCTTTAGCGAACCTGACGTGGCGACACCAGTTAAATCACCATCTTTTAAATCTCAAGGTGTGCCTAATGAGCACATCGCTGCTATTAGTGCTGCCATTACTCAGTACAAATCAAATAATAAATAAGGGGCACACACATGGCTAAATTAAAATTAACAGAATTGGTATTACGCGATGCGCACCAATCATTATTAGCAACGCGTATGCGCCTAGACGATATGCTACCGATTGCTAGCAAATTAGACGATGCGGGTTATTGGTCTATTGAATCGTGGGGCGGTGCTACATTTGACTCGTGTATTCGTTATCTAGGCGAAGATCCTTGGGAGCGTATTCGTGCACTTAAAAAAGCGATGCCTAATACTAAACAGCAAATGCTATTACGCGGTCAAAACTTATTAGGTTACCGCCATTACGCTGATGACGTAGTTGAAAAATTTGTAGAACGTGCACATAAAAATGGCGTTGACGTATTTCGTATATTTGATGCAATGAACGATGTTCGCAATCTAGAAACAGCTATTAAAGCGGCTGTAAAAGTAGGCGCTCACGCTCAAGGTACTATTTCGTACACAGTTAGCCCAGTTCATACACTTGATATGTGGCTAACTCTTGCAAAGCAGCTTGAAGATATGGGTTGTCACTCAATTTGTATTAAAGATATGGCGGGTTTATTAAAGCCGTACGATGCTGAAAAACTAATTAAAGCACTTAAAGAAACTGTATCTATTCCAATTGCTATGCAGTGCCACGCTACAACAGGTTTAAGTACTGCTACTTACCAAAAAGCAATTGATGCTGGTATTGATATGCTCGATACCGCTATTTCATCAATGAGTATGACTTATGGACATTCTGCAACTGAAACTATTGTATCGATAGTTGAAGGGACTGAGCGTGATACTGGGCTTGATTTAAACCACCTAGAAGAAATTGCTGCTTACTTTAGAGATGTACGTAAAAAATATGCGGCATTTGAAGGTAGCTTAAAAGGGGTTGATGGGCGTATTTTATTAGCTCAAGTACCTGGTGGCATGCTTACAAACATGGAAAACCAACTTAAAGAGCAAGGCGCAGCCGATAAGCTTAATGAGGTTTTACTTGAGATCCCACGTGTACGTGAAGATCTTGGCTTTTTACCTTTAGTAACACCAACGTCGCAAATTGTTGGCACTCAAGCGGTACTTAATGTGCTAACGGGTGAGCGTTATAAAACCATTACTAAAGAAACTGCTGGCGTATTAAAAGGTGAATATGGCTTAACACCAGCACCAATGAATAAAGAGCTACAAGAGCGCGTGCTTGATGGAGCGGAAGTTATTACTTGTCGCCCTGCTGATAACATTGCACCTGAGCTTGCAACGCTTGAAGCTGAGTTATTAAAAGAAGCACAAGAGCAAGGTTTAACACTTGCTGATGATCAAATTGATGACGTATTAACTTATGCATTATTCCCACAAGTTGGTTTGAAGTTTATTAAAAACCGCAACAACCCAGATGCATTTGAGCCAGTACCTTCTGTTGAAGATAAAAGCAGTAAAGCGCCTTCTAAATCAGCTTCAAATAGTAACAAAGTGAAGGCTGAGCAGTACAGCGTAAAAGTAGATGGTAAAGTTTATGACGTGGTAGTAGCGCAAGGTGGTGAACTTAAAGAAGTAACATTAAAAGACTCTGAGCACATTCCTCAGTCTGCTTCGGTTGCATCAGGTGAAACACTTAACGCGCCTCTAGCCGGTAATATTTTTAAGATTAAGGTAAAAGCTGGGCAAGTTGTTAACGAAGGCGATGTAGTGATTATTATGGAAGCCATGAAAATGGAAACTGAAATACGCGCTACGCATACCGGAACAATTGCTGAAGTGTTAGTTAGTGAAGGCGATGCTGTAACTACCGGCGACGCTATGATTGCATTAGCTTAGGAGTAAATAGAGGATGGAAGGTATTTTAAACCTCTGGAATGCGACAGGCATTGCTAACTTTACAATCCCATCGTTAATAATGATTGCGGTAGGGTGTTTATTACTGTTTTTAGCGATAGCTAAAGGCTTTGAACCACTATTATTACTACCTATTGGTTTTGGTGCAATTTTAACAAATGTACCAGTGGCAGGTTTGTCAGACCCAGGTGGGCTTTTGTACTACGTTTATTATGTGGGTATTGATACGGGGATTTTTCCGCTGTTGATATTTATGGGAGTAGGGGCGCTGACCGACTTTAGCGCACTTATTGCAAACCCACGTATGTTGTTATTAGGTGCGGCTGCACAGTTTGGTATTTTTGCTACATTGTTTGGCGCTATATTACTTAACTATGTGCCAGGTTTTGAATTTACTCTACAGGACGCATCGGCTATTGCCATTATAGGTGGTGCCGATGGGCCAACAGCAATATTTTTAGCATCAAAACTGGCACCTGATTTACTAGGCGCAATAGCAGTAGCTGCATATTCATACATGGCACTTGTGCCAATTATTCAGCCGCCAATTATGCGTGCGCTAACCACACCAGAAGAGCGCCAAATTAAGATGCCTGAATTACGTAAGGTATCTAAAAAGGAAAAGATCATTTTTCCTCTTATGGTACTTAGTTTAACGGCAATGTTTTTACCGGCTGCTATACCGCTTGTAGGTATGTTTTGTTTAGGTAACTTAATGCGGGAGTCGGGTGTTGTTGATAGATTAAGTAACAGTGCTCAAAACGAAATCATCAATGTTACAACTATATTTTTAGGCTTAGCTGTTGGTTCAAAGCTTGCTGCAGGTAAGTTTTTAACTGTTGAGACGATTGGTATTTTAGTGCTTGGCGCACTGGCTTTTGCAATTGGTACGGCATCTGGCGTATTTATGGCAAAAGGACTTAACCGAATATCTAAAACGCCTATAAATCCATTAATTGGGGCGGCAGGTGTATCGGCTGTGCCAATGGCGGCACGAGTAGTTAATAAAGTTGGCCTTGAAAGTAACCCACATAACTTTTTACTTATGCATGCAATGGGACCCAACGTAGCGGGTGTACTTGGTAGTGCAGTTGCTGCGGGTATTTTATTAGCACTTGTTGGCTAAAAATGTAATTTAAAATAGATTAACCATTAAGCGCAGTTTACTGCGCTTTTTTTTTGTTCTTAATTTGTTCACCGCTAAATGGTTTCTTGTTCAGCACTTTTTGTTTACAGTAACAGCTCTTCAACATTTTAAGGATAGTTATCATGCTTCACACGCCTTTAGCAAAGCACTTGCCTCACGTTAGTAAACTTGTATTTGGATGTATGGGGCTGGGAGGCGGTTGGAATAAAGACGCAATCACTGATGCACATGTTAAGCAAGCTCATGAATGTATAGATAACGCCATTGAAGGTGGTATTAATTTTTTTGACCATGCTGATATTTATACTTTTGGTAAAGCAGAGCAGGTTTTTGGTAAAGCATTAAGTGAGCGTCCAGAGCTTAGAGAGCACATGTATATTCAATCTAAGTGTGGGATTCGATTTGAAGATGACTTAGGGCCAAAGCGTTATGATTTTTCATCAAAGTGGATTGAGCAGTCAGTTGAAGCATCCTTGAAACGATTAAATACAGATTATTTAGACGTACTTATGCTGCATCGCCCTGATCCACTCATGGAAGTTAACGAAATTGCTCGCATATTTAGTTGCTTAAAAGAAAGCGGTAAAGTGCGCAATTTTGCAGTGTCTAATATGCAGCAGCACCAAATGAACTTTTTACAACATGCGCTTGATATGCCAATTGTTGCTAATCAAATTGAGGCTAGTTTGCAAAAACATCAGTTTGTTGATGAAGGTGTGTATGCCGGTAACAGTGACGGTAAAGATCTTAATTTTACACCAGGTAGTATTGAGTACTGTCGCCATTTTGAAATCCAAATTCAAAGCTGGGGTAGTTTATGCCAAGGCTTGTACAGCGGTAGTGATTTATCAAACGCATCTCAGGCAGATATCAACACCAGTCTTTTAGTTAATAAGCTGGCTGCACTTTATGAAACCTCTGCTGAGGCAATTGTACTTGCATGGTTGCTTCGCCATCCCGCATCTATTCAGCCAATTATTGGAACAACTAATGCTAAACGGATTAAAGCCTCTTGTGATGCTGTAAACGTAGAGCTAACTCGTGAGCATTGGTATGCACTTTATGTAAGCGCTAAAGGCCACGAATTACCATAAGTAGGGCATTAATATGGACATATTCGTTATTTTAATTGGTTTGTTTGCTGCGCTGGCGATACTTATACCCTTGCTTGAAAAGTATCAAAGTAAAATAGGGCTCAACAGCGCAACCAAATACAGTAAATATATTTGGCCATTAGTGATGGTGTCTTTAGTTATTCAGCTCATTTATGTACTGATGTACTAATGGTTTATAGCGTATACAAAAAAGCCTTTGTAGGTTAAACCTGCAAAGGCTTTTTTAATGTTTATTGATAAACTTTATTTAAGTGCTAACTGTAGCTCGCGATTGCGCTCAAGCTGGGCAATAAAGTTATCAGCAATAGGTTTAAACTTGGCAAGTTCTGAGCGAGGTAATGGCTCTGACTTAGGAAGTTTTACAGTTTTAGGATTACGGTGAACGCCATTTACTAAAAATTCATAGTGTAAATGTGCACCAGTAACACGACCTGTAGAACCTACCGTACCAATTTGTTGGCCCTGTTTAACTTTTTGGCCCGTTTTAACTAGCTTCTTATTTAGGTGTAAGTACTTAGTTACATATTGCGTGCCATGGCTAATAAATACGTAGTTACCGTTGTACTTGCTGTAACCGGCTTTAATTACTTTACCGTTACCAGATGCAACAACAGGTGTGCCAGTGCGTGCAGCAAAGTCGATACCACGGTGGGCTCTAACTTGCCCAGTAACAGGGTGTAAGCGGCGAGGATTAAAGCTCGAACTAATATATTTAAAGCTTACAGGCGCACGTAAAAATGCTTTTTTCATGCTACGCCCTTCAGGCGTATAAAAATTGCCGTCGGTATGGCGAATAGCTGCAAAGCGCTGACCTTGGTTTACAAATTCAGCTGCAATAATTTTACCAGTACCAATAAACTCGCCATCAACATAGTGAGACTCGTAAATTAAGCCAAAAACATCGCCTTTACGAATGTCGTTTGCAAAATCAACATCCCAACCAAATATGTCAGCAAAGTTCATTATTTGGCGTTCGCTTAAACCTGCTGCAATTGCTGAAGTCCAAAAATTGTTAGATATTTCGCCGCCAGCGGTTTTGGTTAGCGTTTCAATTTCTTTGCTATCAATAGCTGTATCGTAGTTACCTTCTTCGTTTAAGGTAACAAATAAAGTATCGGTTTTTGAAATCACATAGCGCAGTTGAGCTAAGGAGCCATCTTCAGCTGTCGCAAAACTAAGTATTTCACCTGGGTGAATTTTAGTCAGTTTGCGAGTCTCCGCATTAGTGTTAATTAGTTTATGAAGCGTTTGAGCCGAAAAACCAGCACGCTTAAAGATAATTGCTAAATTGTCGCCATTTTTAACTTTATGATCGACAAAGTCGTATTCTGGTAACTTCTCTGCTGCTTGCTCTGAATTTAACTCAGTTAATTTTTCGTTGTTATCAACTTTAACTTGTAACTCATAGCGCTTACCAATTTCTAGTGCATTTGCACTATTGTCTTTGGATGCAGTGGCTTTTTCAGAAGGAAGAAAGGCTAAGCCAACAATAGCAGAAACCAAACCTAGAATAAGCAATTTGTGTTTTTTGGGGAGCGTGTGAACCACGTGAACCATAACGTGCCTTTTTCTGCTGTCAAGATAATAAATACATAATATTGCAGGATATACTTAATAATGTACGAATACTAGTGTTTTGTAGATTTAAACTGACCTTAAACTACGCTAAAATCGGGCTTAGAAAGCCTTTTTTAACGCTCTACCTAGCTAAGACTCAATTGATTTAGTTTAGTTGCATGAATCACTTAAAAAGTTGTTTTAATTAGGTAGAAATTTGTTATGTTAGCTACATCTATTTATTCGGTTTAAACCTTTATTAAACCGTGACTACGCAAGTAACTAGTCGCCCCTTCGTCGGCAGAATTTTGGAGTAATACACAGTGGATTTACAAACCGCTCTAGCAGAGATAAAACGCGGTGCAGAAGAAATATTAATTGAAGACGAACTAGTTGAAAAACTAAAGTCGGGCAAGAAGCTAAAAATAAAAGCAGGCTTTGATCCTACAGCGCCTGATTTACACTTAGGACACACTGTACTAATTAATAAAATGAAAACCTTTCAGGATTTAGGTCATGAGGTTATTTTCTTAATTGGTGACTTTACTGGCATGATTGGTGACCCAACGGGGAAAAACGTAACGCGTAAACCACTTACTCGTGAAGATGTACTAGCCAATGCCGAAACATATAAAGAACAAGTATTCAAAATTCTAGATCCTGCTAAAACCACTGTTGCATTTAACTCTACTTGGATGGAAAAGTTAGGCGCTGCAGGCATGATTAAACTTGCTGCAAACCAAACCGTAGCACGTATGCTTGAACGTGATGACTTTAAAAAGCGTTATGGAAGCGGCCAACCAATTGCAATTCATGAGTTTTTATATCCACTGGTACAAGGTTGGGATTCGGTTGCACTAGAGTCAGATGTTGAACTAGGTGGTACTGATCAGCGCTTTAACTTGTTAATGGGCCGTGAGCTACAAAAAGTAGAAGGTCAAAAGCCGCAAACAGTATTAATGATGCCATTACTTGAAGGTACTGACGGCGTTCAAAAAATGTCTAAGTCGCTTGGTAACTACATTGGTATTACTGATGCACCTAACGATATGTTTGGTAAAATAATGTCAATTAGTGATGTGCTAATGTGGCGTTACTACGACTTATTAAGTGCGCTTTCTATTGAAGAAATTGCAGCTCAAAAAGAACGTGTTGAGCAAGGTACGAATCCGCGCGATATTAAAATTGAACTAGCTAAAGAGCTAATTGCTCGTTTTCATAGTGAAGCTGATGCACAAGGTGCACATGATGATTTTATTCAGCGTTTTCAGAAAAAAGCGTTACCAGATGAAATCCCAGAGCTAACAATCACTATTGCAGAAGATACTATTTTAATTGCTAACTTGCTTAAAGAAGCAAATTTAGTAGTAAGTACATCAGAAGCAATGCGTATGATTAAGCAAGGTGCAGTTAAACTTAACGGTGAAGATAAAATCACTGATACCAAACTTGAAATAGCAAAAGGCACAACGGCTATTTACCAAGTAGGTAAACGTAAGTTTGCAAACATTACTGTAGCTTAAGCACAGTTTAAAAACTAAAAAACCAGCCGCGGCTGGTTTTTTTGTTTGCCCAGCGAAGCTGGCAAACCCGATAGGCTGAAAGATGCCTTATCACCCTGACTAAGGGGAAGATAATCTGAATGGCAAGGGCGTCACTGGCCAACGGTGGGGTCTGAAGGAAGCCATAAGAAGTTAGAGGTACACAACTAACCGTAACCTGTTTCGGCAGTATTGGTGGGTCAGCGTGCAAAATAGCGCAACGCCCTATACTTAG
>NZ_AUTL01000066.1:0-7261 GCF_000498015.1 Pseudoalteromonas sp. TAE79 | reverse complement strand
ACAACTAGATATAAAAACTTTTGCCTAGTTCTAGCGTAATTTTCTTAACGTTAAATAGACCCCATATATAAGCAGATTGGTATTAGCTTGGGCTGATTTTATTGATGATCATCAAGCCCATTCAAAATGAATTTCTTAAACAATATACTTTAAATACGACGTGAAGCGAGGCGTTGTATTAGAGGCAATAAAAAACCCAGCGCTAGGCTGGGTTGTATTTATGAGTTATGTAAGCTTACTGCTTTTGCATACGGCTCATTTCTGCATGGCAGCTTTGCATCGTTAATAATGTTTTAGCCAGTGCGGCTTCACAATCAGCTGGTTGCGGTTTATCCATAGCGGCTTTAATTTCTTCAAGCGTTTTATCTTCTACTTCTTCAAGCTCTTTAACATACGTGCTGTCGTTATGTGAAGTGAAAGTAGTCAGTAAGGCTGTGTACGCACGTCGTGCTTCAACTGCGAAAGATGAACCATCTTCGCGTTCGCCTTTTTCATTAATTGCATATGGCTGCAAGCGCTCAACACTCACTTTTCGGGCATCTATCATACGCTGAAAAAGTGCGCCAATAGCAGGGTCTTCAACTTTTTCCTGTGCTTTTTGATAAAAATCGATGCCGCTGTTCATAACTTGAATGATGTCAGTAATATGATTTACTTCTGATCCTTGATGGGTGTTCATAATGACCTCTTTTATTAAATGAATGTATAGTTCAATTTAATAAAAGCAATGTACGTTCCACGTTTTTGTTTTTATGTAGTCATTTGATTTTATTGGTTTAATTTTATTACAGGAAGGGGCTAAGTTAATGAGGAAAGTATTAACCTAGCAATTTTTACATTATATTGTGTAATAAAGTTATTTTAGCTCTTCAGCTACCTCAGCTACTTTTTGGCGTAACCAGATATGGCTCGCATCGCGATGCAGCAGTGGGCTCCAAATCATATCAAGCTCAAAAGGAGGAATTGGAAACGGTGGCTCTAAAATTTTAAGCCCCGGATCATCTAAGTATATATTTGCGGCTTTTGAAGGAAGGGTCGCAATCAAGTTTTTCTCTTTAGCTAAATGAATCGCTACATGATAGTTACGCGTAAAAGTGGCAATGTTACGATGTTTACCAAAGTGGGCAAGTGCTTCGTCAACCCAGCCGAGTTTTTGCACATCTTTAGGGTCCATGCCCACACCTACACCAAAACCTGTTTTACTCACCCATATATGGCGTGCTTTTAAGTAGCTGTCGAGGCTAAAGTTTTCAATTATAGGGTTATCGGCTTTTACTAAGCAGCAAAAACTATCTTTCCAAATACGTTTATGATGAAAAGACTGTGGTAAGTTTTCAAAACGGTTGATTGCCATATCTACTTTACCGTTTTCTACATCATGAAAGGTGACATCACTTGGTGTGAGTATATCTAAAGTAGTATCGGGGGCTTCTTCGTGCAATTTACTTAAAAGCTTTGGTGCTAATGTACTTGCAGCGTAATCACTGGCCATTATTCTAAACACACGCTTACTTTGGCTTGCCTCAAATTCTCGATTAGGAGCTAGAGTTTCTTCAAGGGTCATTAATATGCCACGAATAACGGGTTGTAACTCCAAAGCACGCTCGGTAGGCACCATACCATCGCTGGTACGAACTAAAATAGGGTCGTTAAATAAGTTACGAAGACGTTTAAGGCCATTACTCATTGCAGGTTGCGTTATACTCAATTGATTAGCAGCGCGTGTTACGTTGCATTCTCGAAGCAATGTATCGAGGTAAACGAGTAAATTTAAATCTATTTTGCTTATATTCATTGTGTGTGTCCTTTAGCGCTTACCAGTGGTGAATAAAGCGCTGTGCTGTCGGGTATGGGTAAATATGACTTACCTGACCATTTTTTATATTTTGTTGTGCCTGCTTCCAAAAGCTAACATCTATAAGCTCAGGATGAGTGCTGAGTAAAAACTTTTTATACATAGGGTTTGGCATTACAAATGTACAAAGCTGCTCAGGAAATACGTCCTGTGGTGCAACAGAGTAACTTTGTTCATCCATTAAATAGTCGTCATAGCTCTTTGCTTTTGGTAATGCTCTAAAGTTCATATCGGTTAGGTATTGAACTTCATCGTAATCGTAAAAAATAATACGTTTGTGCTTACTTACACCAAAGTTTTTTAAGAGCATATCACCAGGGAATATATTAACAGCAATCATTTCTTTTAGGGCTTGCCCATATTCTTCAATCGCGTCGGCGACACTTTCTTCATCAGCATTTTCTAAAAACAAGTTAAGAGGTGTCATTCGCCGTTCAATATACAAGTGCTTGATGATCAACCAATCGCCCTCAATTACCATTGATGAGCCAATTGTTTTATGTAATTGCGCAAGTAAATTACTATCAAAACGCGCTAAAGGAAATACGACGTTAGAATATTCTATGGTATCGGCCATTCTGCCAACGCGATCATGGTTTTTTACTAGTTGATAGCGCTTTAATACGGTATCACGGCCAAAGGGTTTACTCTCACCAAATTTGTCTTTTATTACTTTAAAAACATAGCCAAATGAGGGGAGGGTAAATACCATCATCACCATACCGGGAGTCCCCGGTGCAATTGTAAACTCATCACTAGAGTGAGATAAATGATTTAAAAACTCTCGGTAAAACTCAGTTTTACCCTGCTTATGAAAACCCACTGCGTTATAGAGCTCAGCAAGTGTTTTGTTTGGCATAAGTTGATTTAAAAACCGAACAAGTGCTGAAGGTGCGTGAGTCTCTACCATAAAGTAGGCGCGGGCAAAGCCAAAAATAACACGCATTTGAGATGACTTAGTTAAAAGTGCATCTAAATATAATCCGTTATCTCCATCGTGTAATACAGCGATTATAAAGGGCTGAACCCCACTTTTTGAAACAACACGACCAACAATATAGGCTGCTTTATTTCGATAAAAAGGTGTGTGTAAAATATCAAAGCGCATTTGCCAAGGTTGGTGATGTGTATCGGGGGCTTGTTTATAAAAAGCTTTAACAAGGAGGCGGATATCACGCTCTAAATTTACAAATGGGGCCTTAAAATCAAAATGACTAATAATGCGTTTTATTGTTGGTTTTAGGCCATCAACTACAGGAAAGTATGTTCTATATTCTGCCTCTACAGGCACTGAAGGAGCATCTTTTAAGGTTGCTTCTACAAATATAAAGTCATTATGAAAATAGCGCCTATGGTACAGCCGGCAAAATACAGAGTTATAAAAAGTTTCTGCGAGCTCTGCTTGGGGATGAAAACATAAAAAATGCTGATATACCTTTTTAACTTCAAGCCATAGGCTTTCATCGAGTTGTTCGGTTGGGGTTTCTTTTTTTAGCGCTTGCGTGGTTTCGTTAACACGATCATCATAATAGCTGATACGCAAACGGCTGATATCATTAATTGCCTGCCAATCTTTTTTTGCGAAAGCAAGAGGGGCTTTGGCTGTTGTTTTTTGAAATAACTGATAGTGCCTTTTAAAACCCGTTAAAATTAATTCAGCAATATGGCGAGGTTGCATTTGCACTCCTTAAAAGTCCCTAGAGTTTATACTCTATTGTGTTAAGGGTATGTTATTTTAAGTTTAAAACCAAGATAAATGTTACTTACTAACTAAGAGTAACTTATTGGAATTGAGATATCTTTTTTTCGAGAATTTTAATTTGTTTAGTCACAGCCGATACGTTTTTCTTATATGTTTTATTAATTATTTTTAGTTTTTTAGTAATGTCTTTAGTAATACGCTTTTTATCATCAATGGCTAAGATATGATTTAACCGCTCTTGTTGTTTGTATTCAGCACGCTCTTTATTACGATCAAGTATTGTTAGTTTATGGTTATTACTGCGAAGCTCTGCCTGTAAGCCAGATAGAAGCCTTTCACGCTCAAGTTCGTTTAGTTGTTTAGTGTAGTCAACCTTAGGACCAGAATACTGATTACCCGTTGTGTTAACTTTATAAGTCGTTGCTTCGTCGTCACACGGCAGTTGAGAAAAGACAGTGCCTTTTTCTGTTACACATTTGTAGTAAGTGGTATCGCTAAAGCTAAAAAAACTGATAAGTAAAAAGCTAGAATGGAGAATATAACGAGAAGTTTTAAACATACATGTCATCCTTGGTTTTTATATCTAACAACAATATAAAACTATAACCTAGCTTGGTGGTATATCAAGCTAGGTTAGGATAACTGTTATTGGGTAAAGGTTTTGAGCTTTTTAATACTCTGTACTAAAAATGGTATATCTAAACCTTGTTCAATAGAAAAACCTTCAGCGGCGGAAATGTTTTTAAAGTTACCATCTGAATCTATTAAGGTAATCCTATCTTTTTTATAGGCTATAACAACACCCTGAGAGTAGTTCACGCCCATATCGTCTTTTTTCTTGTATAGATTAACGCCTAGCATTGTTTGCTTGGCAATAGCTTTGCAATTTAAATATTGCCCAACGCTTGTTGCAATTAAATCGCTAGGTTGAATTAGCCCATCTACCTTAGAAATACGTTTGTCAGAGCTGTATAAAGTTGAGGTGGTTACTACTTCTTGCTTGTTATTGGCAAGACTAAAAGCAAAAACCTGTGTTTCATCATCTCGAACAGTAGGGGTATCACTCGCTTTAATTACTCGAATAGCACTAGAGCTATGTGCTTGATCATTAATAAAGCTTAGTTCTTCAATGCCAGTTACTTCAATGCTACGGCGCTGACTTTGCCAAACTGGGAGTGTCTGCTCGGTTAAAATTGCTGCTTTATAAAAAGCGGGTAAACCATACACTAAGCTAAATAACGTATCGTCATGATTTGTTGGCTGTAAAAACAGCTCTGTTTTGTGCATGTTTTTATTCTCGGCAACAAATTTTTCGAGTTGTTGTTGAGTTTCAAATACAAATATATCTACATTGGCTTGTGTGTAGTCCTCGCATTTTTCAAGCGGGCTTGGCATTTGATAACTAATATTTTGGTTATTAATTTTTACGTTGTGTGCTTGCTCGTAGCTTTCTATATCTAGCAGATCATTTTTAGCTAACAAGCTTTTAGCAGTAGTAGGGTATGAAAGTGGCAAAACATTATCTTGTTTTGTTACGTCAAAGTTTAAATTGGCGTCAGCCCAAATATGAATACTGTGGCTAAGCGAAAAACACACGATTAAAAAAGAAATTGCGTAACGTGCAAATTTATATTGCTTTAAACGCTCAAGGTGGTGCCATGTGTAATTACTAACAAGTAGCTGAAAGCCTAAAATAACAGCAACAATACCACTGGCTAAAATGGTTGTTAAAGCAGGAGAGCTTGTTAAACGATGCCACAACAATGAAATGATCTCAGGTAAGGCAGATATACTTAGGTGATAACCTAAATTAACATACACATAAGCATCAAGAGTAAGCAATGATGCGCCTACAGTGGCTATAACAGCGGCCATGCCACGAATGTGTCGTGGGTAGGGGAATATTAAACTAAGCGGAAATACCGTCAGCACAAACGCTAAAAAGGCTATAAAACTAGTGTGGCTTAGCCAAGTAACTAGCATATAGGTAATGCCTAAAAAGCTTGTAGGTGGCGAGTCTGCAAATAAATAGCTTAAGCTAATAAGCAGGGCTAAGCCGATATTGGCAAAGGTAAACCAATGCCCCCAACTTAGCAGCTGACTCGCTTTTGATGAAAATTGATTGTGCTGCGATAAATTCATAAATTTTATTTAACCGACTGCGCGAGCGCTTTTGCAAAGTTCTCGGTTACAGCTTGTCTTTTCCCTGTTGGTACATGCTCTTTTAAGATATGCGTGATAGAATTTCCTAAACACATAAGACTTAAATCAACCGGCGCATTGTGTTTAGTTAGCACATCAATAAGCTGATCGACGATTTGTTCTACTTCTTCATTAGAGTATTTTGATAAGATTGGCATTAGTTGGTTCAATAAAATAGTTATATTCTCGTATTTTAACACTAGAGGCGTGAAAAACAAAGATGACAACAGACGTTAAAAAATTAGTCGTTCACTATGTAGACAAAAAAGACGACGATACGCAAATTCACCTTCGAAATGATGAGATGGTAATTAACGATAAAGTAGCCGTTTTTATCGAACAATTACATCATGCATACAATGGCAAACCTGGTAAAGGTTATTGTGCTTTCAGTGGTGACAAAAACAGTGTTGTAGCATCTGCAATGCAAAGTTACCGTAATGATGAGTTAGGCTTTTGGCATATGACCGAGCAAGCCTCGACGGTTTTAAAAGAAGAGCTTGATAAGTATGCATTTAGTGAAACAGGCTATTTAGTATTTTGTCATTACCAGTACGTTGCAACTGATTACATGCTAATTGCGATGATTAACATCAAAGAGCATTATTCTATGACCTCAGAGCTTGATTTAGCCGCTTCTCGTCATTTAGACATATCACGCATGCAACTTGCTGCTCGTATCGATTTAACAGCGTGGGATACACAAGCTGACGACAACCGTTATATTTCATTTATAAAAGGGCGAGCTGGACGTAAAGTTGCTGACTTTTTCTTAGACTTTTTAGGTTGTGAAGAGGGTATTGATTCAAAACAGCAAAGCCAAGTAATGCTTAGCGCAGTAGAGGATTATTTATCTGAGCAACAATTTGATAAATCAGAAAAAGACGATTTACGTAAACAAGTTTTTGACTACTGTAATGACTGTGTGACAACTGGTGAAGATGCCAGCGTAAGAGAGCTATCTGCAACGCTTACAAAAGGCGATGACAGCCCGTTTGATAGTTTTTGTAAAGAACAAAGCTATGACTTAGAAGAAACTTTCCCCGTTGATAAAAAAACAGTAACCAGTATGGTTAAGTTTTCAGGCCTTGGCGGTGGAGTTAGTGTAAGCTTTGAACGTAAGCATTTAGGTGAGCGTGTTACCTATAACGAAGTAACCGATACGTTAGTTATTAAAGGTATTCCGCCAAACTTAAAAGATCAGCTTCAACGCTTTATGGAAAGTGAAAGCGAGTAAATTTCACAAGTTGAAAAGCTGATTTAAGAGCGCGATATTTATATCGCGCTTTTTTGTTTGCCCAGCGAAGCTGGCAAACCCGATAGGCTGAAAGATGCCTTATCACCCTGACTAAGGGGAAGATAATCTGAATGGCAAGGGCGTCACTGGCCAACGGTGGGGTCTGAAGGAAGCCATAAGAAGTTAGAGGTACACAACTAACCGTAACCTGTTTCGGCAGTATTGGTGGGTCAGCGTGCAAAATAGCGCAACGCCCTATACTTAG
>NZ_AUTL01000065.1:0-2401 GCF_000498015.1 Pseudoalteromonas sp. TAE79 | reverse complement strand
TCTGTCGACTGAGTTCAATACCGTATTGCTTAAACATCGCTTCCTGGCGATACAGCGGTAACCCGTATTGGTATTTACTGGTGATAAGCTGACTGAGCAAACTGCTGGTTGCAATGCCTTTGTTGATGGGCATGGCAGGCATTGAGGCTTGTTTAATCTGTGTCTGAGTTGAGGATTTATCACAGTGACGGCAGGCGTATTTAGGCCTAATATGCTCAATCACTTTGATTTTAGCGGGTATGAACTCAAGCTTTTCTGACTTATCTTCACCCATTTTATGTAGCTCACCGCCACAGCAATCACAGGTTTTGTCGATGATGTCGTGAATAACCTGCTCACGAGGTAAGTCTTTTGGCAGTGCCTTACGCACCGGCTTTTTACGGGTATAGCTAATGGATTGTTGCTCTGCCTCAACTTCCTCAACAATTTCTTCCACTTCATTGAATAACTCGCCTTGCCCGGCAAAGCCTTCAGCACTTTTGCCGAATTGTTTTTGTTGGGCCAAGCTCCAGCGCTCTTCCAATGCCGCAATCTGGGCATCCTTCTGCGCTAACAGTTTTTCAAGTTCAGCAATGCGCTGTTTAAGGGCGAGTTCATTTTTCATGACGCCTATTTTAAGGCATCATCAAAGGCTTTGCAGTGCTAACTGAACTCACTTTGATGATCATCAATCGATCGCAAATATTAAAGCATTTTCTTACCTGCGACATCAATTTTACTGTGTCCAATCACATCATAACCCGATAATAACCAGTGTAATTGCTGCTCGCTTAAGGTCATGGTGGGTGACATGAGTTTGGGCCATTTGAACTTATGCTTATCTAATCGCTTATACCACAGTGCAAAACCGGTGTTATCCCAGTAAAGCAGTTTGAGTTTGTCACGGCCTTTATTACAAAACACAAATAGCGCACCACTGAGCACGGGTAGTTCAAGCTCTGCTTCCACCAACGCCGCCAGACCATTAATTGATTTTCGAAAATCAACGGCATCGGCACATAAATAGACGGTGGGTACATCAACGAACATCCTCATACCGTTAGCCCTTTAATAATGGCAACGATATCGGCCGTCGCTAAATCGATAGGAAACGTGAGTTGGCCGGTTAGCGTATCAAACTGCAGCGTATTTTGACGAGTTTGCGCGCAGACTTCAGTAGTTTGTTTTACCTGGACAAAACGTGATGATGTAAGGCACTGCGTGTGCACTGGCAAGGTGGAATTAGGCTGGTCTTTTGCCAGTAAAGCACGTTGTTTATAATAAGTCGTAATAGCGACATTATGGTGTTGGCAGAATTCAATATTAGTACCACTAAACGTACTGCGTTGCAGCAAAAGCTGCTGCCACTGTGCGCTTGTTCTGTAAGTTTTCATCACCTGCTCCGAATTTATCATTGAGCAGGTATTTTTAGATAATCAGAACATCGATGCTAGGTGTGGTTCGCTAGACGCTTACAAAGGGATGGCATCTAAGATTGTTCAAAGGATAGTTAAAGAAGGTCGGAAATATGGTATTGGAGCTATGATTGTGAGCCAAAGACCATCGGAAATTAACCCGACAATACTTTCACAATGCGGTACTTTCTTTGCGTTGAGATTATCTAACGCTACAGATAGAGGACATATAACATCGGCTATATCTGATAATTTAGATGGTTTAACGGGGATGCTGCCAATATTAAGGACAGGCGAGGCAATAATATTGGGTGAGGCAGTTAAGCTTCCAATGCGGACAACCATTCAAGCTCCACCGAAGAATAGGCGTCCAGATAGTCAAGACCCTATCATTTATGATGAAGTACCTATTGAAGTTTCACAAAACCCAGGTGGATGGGGGCTTGATATGGAACCTAATCCTAATTATGAAGAGCTCATTGAAACTTGGAGATCACAAAACCCTAAAATTGATAAAGTTAAATAACAAGGAAATAATTATGAATATGATAAATGTTGATTCTAGTAATGTAGCAGCAGTTGGCTATGATGAAGAGAGTACTACACTTCAAGTAGAATTTAATAACGGAAGTGCATACCAGTACTTTGATGTTCCAGAGCATTTGTTTAACGGTTTACGGGACGCTGACTCAGTTGGTGGTTTCTTAGCTGCAAATATTAAAGGAAGCTATCGTTACTCTAAAGTGTAATAAAGTTATTTAATCGAAGCCTATTAGCCTTAGCTAATGGGCTTTTTTGTTTGCCCAGCGAAGCTGGCAAACCCGATAGGCTGAAAGATGCCTTATCACCCTGACTAAGGGGAAGATAATCTGAATGGCAAGGGCATCACTGGCCAACGGTGGGGTCTGAAGGAAGCCATAAGAAGTTAGAGGTACACAACTAACCGTAACCTGTTTCGGCAGTATTGGTGGGTCAGCGTGCAAAATAGCGCAACGCCCTATACTTAG
>NZ_AUTL01000064.1:0-3561 GCF_000498015.1 Pseudoalteromonas sp. TAE79 | reverse complement strand
CTGAAGTGCATAACGTTTAGGCGGCTTTAGCCGCCAAGTGATCCTGCATCAATTTTGCAGGCGTTTCAAATCCAAGTGTCTTCCTCGGACGATTATTAAGTTGCTCAAGTACTGGTATAACCTGCGCTGGTGTTACCGCCTTAAAATCTGTGCTCTTCGGCCAATACTGGCGTAGTAATCCATTCGTGTTTTCATTCAATCCGCGCTCCCATGAGTGATAAGGGTGAGCAAAATAAACAGGAACACTTAAAGCCTCTGTGATTTGCTCGTGATAAGCGAACTCTTTTCCATTGTCAGCCGTGATGCTATGAAGCGCTGACCTATATGGCCTTAATAGTTCTATCGTCGCCGCAGTGACGGCTTGTGCTGTTTTGCCTGCCACCTGCGTTGATACAGTGAATTGGGTGACCCGCTCTACAATGGTAACAAGGGCGCCTCGATGACCTTTACCTATGACGGTATCTATTTCCCAATCTCCGATACGACCTTTCTCATCAACTATTTGTGGGCGTTCTTCAATGCTAACGCGATTTTTTATTTGCCCTCGGTTTGTTTTACCATGACTGCGCTTGTGATATTTCTTACCGTGTCGGCGCAGATGTAGGTATAACTCACCACCTGCTTTTTTATCTTCCCAGATATACAGATAAATGCGTTCATGGCTGACAGACCGTTCACTTTCTTTACGCAACCATCCCGTTATTTGTTCAGGGCTCCACTTCTCATTAAGCTTCTGGGTAATTAAAGCCATCATTTCAGGTGTCATCTTAAGCGGTTTTCTTACACTTCTTCGGCGAAACAAAGCCCGCTCATGAGCTTGTTTGTGTCTGTAACCTCGCTTACCTGTATTTCTAGAAAGCTCTCTTGAAATCGTAGATTGCGATAAATTAGTTAGCTCAGCAATACTTTGTTGCGTAAAACCACTTTTCTTTAGAACGGCGATCTGGCATCTTTGCGCATAGGTCAGTTGTTTGTAATGTCTCATTGTAAAATCTCTTGCCGGAGAAAAAGCAGTTAGCTTATGAGCAACTGACCACTTAATCTACCCAAAACAAGTTATGCACTTACAATTTGAATCCAGGCATTAAAAATAAGCAGACTGAGTTTTAAAATGGTTGTATAATTTAACCAGTTTATTTGATAAATAAGAAATAAAATGTCTCTAAATCACGTAGATCGCCAAATATTGGCACTTTTACAACAAGATGCTAGTTTATCAACCGCAGAAATTGCAGATAAAGTAGGCTTGTCTCAATCTCCATGCTGGCGTCGAATCGCTAAGCTAGAGCAAGATGGTTATATAAAAAGCAAAGTGGCTCTTTTAGATGAGAAAAAACTTGGCTTTGATATGCTTGTATATGCACATGTGCGTTTATCAAATCACGGTAAAAAGAATCTTGCTGAGTTTGAAAAGCTGATCATGAGCTACGACGAGGTAACAGAGTGTTACACTATGGCTGGTACCATGGACTTTATGCTACGCATAATTTCACAAGGCATAGAAGGGTATGAGCATTTTGTGCGCGATAATTTACTAAGCTTAGAATACGTTCAAGAAGTACATTCTAATGTAACAATGACATGTGTAAAACGCAGTACTTCCCTTCCTTTGTAAAAGCACTTCTTTTAAAAGCTAAACCATTTTTAGTTTAGCTTAACCACATAATGACAATTGTTAACTGAGCGCTAATTTGGTAGAATTTAGCGCTTTTTTTGATACCCATTACACCATTTGAGGACCTCAATGTTTAACTTACTCAGTAGGGCGCCTAGCTCTGCTAAAAACGATATTCTATCTGGATTAACTGTGGCGTTAGCCTTAGTCCCAGAAGCAGTTGCGTTTGCATTTGTTGCAAATGTAGAACCTTTGGTTGGTCTATATGCCGCGTTTATCGTTGGTTTAATTACGGCTATTTTTGGTGGTCGCCCTGGTATGATTTCAGGTGCAACCGGTGCACTAGCTGTTGTCATGGTAAGTTTAGTGCTTGATCATGGTGTTGAGTATCTATTTGCAACTGTGTTGCTGATGGGAATACTGCAAATTCTCGCGGGTGTATTTAAGCTCGGTAAGTTTATCCGTATGGTTCCTCATCCGGTAATGCTTGGTTTTGTAAACGGGTTAGCAATTGTTATATTTTTAGCTCAGCTAGGGCAGTTTAAAGTGCCAGACGGTATGGGCGGACAAGAATGGATGACAGGTAATCCATTATTTATCATGCTTGGCTTAGTTGCATTAACCATGGCAATAATCCACTTTTTGCCAAAATTGACTACAGCAGTGCCTTCATCTTTAGTTGCTATTGTAACTGTGACCGGATTAGTGATTGGGTTTGATTTAGAAGCGCATACAGTATTAGATTTCTTAAAAGGAATGACAGGCGACGAAGCTGCAACAATCGCTGGCGGCTTACCTGAATTTCATATTCCTATGGTACCGTTTACTTTCGAAACGCTACAAATTATTTTTCCTTATGCACTTATTTTAGCGGCTATTGGTTTAATTGAATCATTATTAACGCTTAGCTTAATTGATGAGATTACAGAAACTCGTGGTCATAGTAACAAAGAATGTATTGGTCAAGGCGCTGCAAATATTACCTGCGGTATGTTTGGTGCAATGGGGGGTTGTGCAATGATTGGTCAATCAATGATCAATATTAACTCAGGTGGCCGCTCTCGTTTATCAGGTATAAGCGCTGCACTTATGCTACTTGGTTTTATTATTTTTGCCTCTAGCTTAATTGAAATGATCCCATTAGCTGCACTTGTTGGTGTTATGTTTATGGTAGTACTTGGTACGTTTGAATGGGCAAGCTTTAAAATGATGAAGCGCGTACCATTATCTGATGCATTTGTAATTGTTCTTGTATCGGGCGTGACGGTTATTACTGATTTAGCGATTGCTGTATGTGTGGGTGTTATTGTATCGGCTCTAGTATTTGCTTGGCAACATGCGAAGCAGATATATACAACTAACTATATTGATGAAGAAGGCGCTAAAGTATATGAGTTACATGGCCCGCTTTTCTTTGGTTCAGTTAAAAACTTTTCTGAGTTATTCGATGTGAAAAATGATCCTAAAAATGTGATTGTTGAATTTAAACACAGCCGCGTATCTGATCACAGTGCAATAGAAGCAATTGATACACTTGCTGACAAATACACAAAAGCAGGTAAACAACTTCATTTACGTCACTTAAGTAAAGACTGTACGCAGTTGCTTCATAAAGCACGTGATTTAGTTGAAGTGAATGTGATTGAAGATCCAACGTACAAAGTAGCATCAGATAAACTAGCTTAATTTACACAAGGCTATTGATATTTAAAAAGCGGATAACCTTTCGCTTTTTTGTTTGCCCAGCGAAGCTGGCAAACCCGATAGGCTGAAAGATGCCTTATCACCCTGACTAAGGGGAAGATAATCTGAATGGCAAGGGCATCACTGGCCAACGGTGGGGTCTGAAGGAAGCCATAAGAAGTTAGAGGTACACAACTAACCGTAACCTGTTTCGGCAGTATTGGTGGGTCAGCGTGCAAAATAGCGCAACGCCCTATACTTAG
>NZ_AUTL01000063.1:7560-15463 GCF_000498015.1 Pseudoalteromonas sp. TAE79 | reverse complement strand
GCTACGCCTTTATCGCCACCAGCAAATACGTTTAGGTCGGCACCTGCGCTAAAAAACTTCTCGCCTTCACCAGTCAGTACTAAGGCGTAAATATTTTTGTTATTATTAAGCGCGTTAACGGTATTTTTTAAATCAACTAGGGTGTCTTTTGTCCAGGTATTAGCTGGCGGATTAGACATAGTTAAAATAGCAACATGACCTTCGGTTGTAAGTTCAATACTCGGATTAGATTTAGATTCTGACATACATTGCTCCTTATAAAACGTCGCTTGCAGACTCAGCCAAAATACGGCGCGCTATAATCACACGCATAATTTCGTTAGTGCCTTCTAAAATTTGATGAACGCGTACATCACGTACATGGCGCTCAAGCGGGTATTCTTTTATGTAACCGTAACCACCATGAATTTGCAGTGCGTCGTTACATACGGTAAAGCCAACATCGGTAGCAAAACGTTTAGCCATGGCGCAGTAAGTTGTTTTTTCAACGTCGTTATTATCAAGTTTAAATGCAGCAAGCCTTACCATTTGGCGCGCAGCTACAAGCTCGGTGTTCATATCGGCAATTTTAAATTGCAAAGCCTGAAACGCAGCCAATGGTTTACCAAATTGCGTGCGTTCTTTTAAATATTCACGGGCGGTATTAAGCGCCGCTTGCGCTGTACCAATTGAACATGTGGCAATGTTAATTCGACCGCCATCAAGGCCTTGCAT
This sequence comes from Pseudoalteromonas sp. TAE79, assembly GCF_000498015.1. NCBI lineage: Bacteria > Pseudomonadati > Pseudomonadota > Gammaproteobacteria > Alteromonadales > Pseudoalteromonadaceae > Pseudoalteromonas > Pseudoalteromonas sp. TAE79. Next base: position 14,749 of record NZ_AUTL01000063.1, on the reverse strand, counting down.
CGCAAATTTAAAGCCTTCTCCCTCTGCGCCTAATAAGTTATGTGCAGGAATGCGTACATCTTCAAAGCTAATTAGGCGTGTAGGTTGTGCGTTCCAACCCATTTTTTCTTCAGCTTTGCCATATTCAACGCCTTTTGCGTCGGCAGGCACTACAAATGCCGAAATACCCGCAGCNCCGCCTGTACGTGCCATTACCACTAATACTTCGGTTTCGCCCGCGCCCGATATAAACATTTTTGAGCCGTTAATAACGTACTCATCACCCTCAAGCACGGCTTTTGTTTTAAGTGATGCGGCGTCTGAGCCCGAGCCTGGCTCTGTTAAACAGTAAGAGGCAAGTAACTCGCCCATGACTAATTGCTCTACGTATTTGTCTTTAACTGCATCGGTGCCAAAGCTTGCTACCATCCAGGTGGCCATATTATGAATGGTTAACATGGCCGTGGTTGCTGTGCAGCCCATAGCAAGTTGTTCAAAAATAATGCTCGAATCTAAACGAGATAAACCAAGGCCGCCTGCTTCCTCTGGCGTGTATAAACCACAAAAACCAAGCTCGCCCGCAGCTTTAATCGTGTCTTTAGGAAAGATATGTTCGCGGTCCCATTTTGCTGCATGGGGGGCAAGTTCTGACTCGGCAAATTGGCGTGCAGTTTGAGCAAAGGCTTGTTGATCTTCAGATAAGTTAAAGTCCATGTTAGACCTCTTTAATTGTGTAAGTTATGTTAGTTGTGTTGTTAGTGTTTCCCGTCACGGGAGTAGTTCGTGACGAGCGGCGAAGGCTTATGTGTGTTGTGTGTGAAGTAGCCTTCGCGCCCATCTTTTTTATTAATTATTCTTTTATTTACTCATTTTTTAATTACGATTATTTTAAGTTAATACTCATGTTTGGGCCCGACGCAATGTCGTCTTCAAACCAACGTGATGTAATTGTTTTAGTTTCTGTGTAAAAGCGAATACCTTGCTTACCGTACGTGTGAGTATCGCCGTAAAACGAGCCTTTCCAACCAGTGAATGAAAAGAACGGAAGTGGCACCGGAATTGGCACATTAATACCTACTTGGCCTACTTCAATTTCGTGTTGGAATTTACGAGCCACTGCGCCGCTTGACGTAAATAACGAGGTACCGTTACCGTAAGGGCTGTCGTTAATAAGGGCGATTGCCTCTTCAAGCGTGTCTACAAACATACACGCTAGTACTGGACCAAATATTTCTTCTTTGTATAAATCCATCTCTTTGGTTACATCGGTAAATAACGTCGGACCAACCCAGTTACCTTGCTCATACCCTTCAACCGTAAAGTCAGAGCCATCAATTAAACAGGTAGCGCCTTGCTCTTTACCACCAGCAATGAGTGATAAAATACGTGCCTTTGCTGCTTTTGATGTTTGTGGACCGTATGCCGCGTTTGCATCATCCCACACGCCTGGGCGTACATTTTCAAAGCCTGCTTTTATTTCATCTACCCACTGACTTGCTTGACCTACAAACACAGCAACCGAAATACCCATACAACGCTGGCCAGCAGCACCGACAGATGCGCCTACTAGGTTGTTTACAACGTGCGATTTACTTGCATCAGGCATAATAACCATGTGGTTTTTAGCGCCAACACACGCTTGCACGCGTTTAAGATTTTGTGTGCCTTTAGAATAAATATAAGCACCTACACCACACGAGCCTACAAACGAAATAGCACGCACTGCTTTATCTTCTAGTAAGCGGTCTACTTGTGGTTTTGTACCATGAACAACTTGTAATACGCCTTTTGGTGCGCCGGCTTCAATAAATAGCTCAGCTAAGCGCATTGGTGTAAGTGGATCTTGCTCTGACGGTTTTAAAATAAAGGTGTTACCACACACAATAGCGAGCGGGAACATCCAAAGAGGGATCATTGCTGGGAAGTTAAACGGGGTTACGCCCGCGCATACGCCAAGTGGCTGCATGTAAGAATACGTATCGATTTTACGCGCTACGTTTTCCATTGTTTCACCCATCATTAATGATGGTGCGTTTGCTGCTTGTTCTACTACTTCAATACCGCGCCAAACATCGCCTTTTGCATCTTCAAATGTTTTACCCAATTCATGGCAAATAATGGTAGCAAGCTCATCATGATGTTCCTTTAATAGCGCCGCGTACTTCATCATAATGCGAGCACGTTCAGTAATAGGTACGTCTTTCCATGTTTTAAACGTCTCAGAAGCTGAGGCAATTGCCGCGTCCATTTCTGATTCTGTGGTACATGGCACTTGTGCAAGTACTTCTTGAGTTGCTGGGTTTATAACATCGATAAGCTCTTTTGATGCTGATTGAATAAATTCGCCATTAATAAGTAGTGGTACTTGGTGCATGATTAAATCCTAGTGTGTGAGTTGTGTGTTCTCTTTTAAAATTGGTAGCGCCGCTTTGTTAGTATTATTAGTGCAGCGCTTTTATAGTTATTCGTACAGCTTTCTTATAACTATTAAATACCTAGTTAATACGCTTCTACGGCCATAGCAACCGCTTCACCGCCACCAATACATAAAGACGCAATGCCTTTTTTAAGGCCTCGGTTTTTAAGGGCATGAATAAGCGTTACTAAAATACGCGCGCCGCTTGCACCAATTGGATGACCAAGTGCACATGCACCGCCATTGACGTTTACTTTGCTTTCATCAAGTTTTAACTCGTTAATAGCCAGCATGGTTACCATGGCAAATGCTTCGTTAATTTCCCAAAGGTCAACATCGTTTACTGCCCAACCTGCTTTTTCAAGCACGCTGCTTATTGCACCTACTGGCGCTACTGTAAATTCACTTGGTTTTTGAGAATGTGTGCTGTGCGCGACAATTTTACAAAGCGGTGTTAAGCCCTGCTCTTTTGCTTTAGATTCGCTCATTAATATAAGCGCTGCGCCACCATCTGAAATTGACGATGAATTAGCCGCTGTAATAGTGCCGTCTTTTTTAAAAGCTGCACGTAGGCTTGGAATTTTTTCTGGGCGGGCGTTACCTGGTTGCTCGTCAATCGATACTGTTACATCGCCTTTGCGTGTTTGCATTGTATGGGGTGCAACTTCGTTGTCAAAGCTACCGTTTTGTATCGCGGCTTTAGCTTTACTTAATGAGCCTAGTGCAAACACATCCATTTGCTCGCGGCCAATGCCGTATTCATCGGCGGTGTCTTGTGCAAAACAACCCATAGCTTTGTTGTCGTAAGCGTCTTCAAGGCCATCGCTCATCATGTGATCTTTTATTTCGCCATGTCCCATGCGCATACCGCCACGCGCTTTAGGTATGAAGTACGGTGCGTTTGTCATGCTTTCCATGCCACCGGCAATAGCAGATTGAATAGAGCCTGCTTTAATTAAATCGTTTGCAAGCATGGCCGCTTTTAAACCAGAGCCACATACTTTATTAATTGTTGTAGCGCCAGTGCTAAGTGCAAGGCCTGCTTTTAACATTGCTTGGCGTGCGGGTGCTTGTCCAAGGCCTGCTGGTAATACACAGCCCATAATTACTTCGTCTATTGCATCATTAGCTAAACCAGTTTGTGCAAGTGCGCTTGCAATGGCGGTAGCGCCAAGTTCGGTAGACTGCGCATCACTTAACGCTCCCATAAAACCACCCATTGGGGTGCGTTTTGCTGCTACAATTACCACTGATTCTAAAGTCATAACTAACTCCATTGTATTTATATGCAAATAGTTGTTAGTATATTTGCTCTATTAATTTAGTATTCATTTATTATTTAATACCCTTACACAATACTAACGTTTACGCCAACGTCAACTAAAAACAGCTTAATTTTTAGTTTTATAAGTGTAAGGATTATTTTCCATCGGTTAGACTACACTGATAAAATAAAAATAACTCATTGAATATTAATAATATAAACCAATATTTCGCTTAAACACCCCTTTATAAATAGTTTCAAATCACACCAAGCTTTACCTTTACGTAAACTTCACTTATATTGGAGTTATTCGAATGAGGTAAATACAATTATGAAACCAGATAATCAAACAAACTTTGCAAGCTCAGCCAAAATGCCGGCCAGTAATGAACAAACATTTAGCATTAGCGAACTCGCTAAAGAATTTGACATTACAACCCGCTCTATTCGCTTTTACGAAGACCAAGGGTTAATAACCCCAGAGCGTAATGGTCAAACCCGTATTTATTCAAAACGCGATAAAGTGCGTTTAAAACTAATATTACGTGGTAAACGATTGGGCTTTACATTGGCCGAAACCGGTCGTTTGTTTGAACTGTACGACGCAGATAAATCAAGCGCTAAGCAGTTGGTTACTATGCTTGACCTTATTTCGGAAAAAAAAGCAGACCTATCTCAACAAATGGACGACATTAAAGTTGTTCTTATGGAGTTGGTGACGGCCGAGCGCCGCTGCAGAGACACGCTTAATAAAATAGACGAGTAAGTTTATTTTTAAAATAAAAACACACTGACAACACACACGTCACACAGGAATGAATCATGAGCACTATTTCACTATATAAAGAAATGAACTTTGGCCTTGGCGAAACCGCCGATATGATCCGCGACCACGTAAACAGTTTTGCGAGTCAGGAGATTGCCCCGCTTGCTGAAAAAACGGACTTAGATAACGCTTTTCCAAATCAACTTTGGACTCAAATGGGCGAAATGGGCGTACTAGGTATGACCGTATCTGAAGAACTTGGCGGCGCCGGTTTAGGTTACTTAGAACATGTTATTGCTATGGAAGAAATTAGCCGTGCCAGTGCCTCTATAGGGTTAAGCTATGGAGCACATTCAAACCTGTGCGTTAATCAAATTAACCGTAACGGCACACAAGCTCAAAAAGAAAAATACTTACCTAAGCTTATTAGTGGCGAGCACATTGGTGCCCTTGCAATGAGCGAGCCTAATGCGGGCTCTGACGTTGTATCGATGAAACTCAAAGCCGAAAAAAAAGGTGATAAGTACATTTTAAATGGCAATAAAATGTGGATCACCAATGGTCCAGACGCGCACACGTTAGTTATTTACGCTAAAACAGATTTAAACGCCGGCGCTAAAGGTATTACCGCGTTTATTGTTGAAAGTAACTTTCCTGGTTTTTCAACAGCGCAAAAGCTCGACAAACTGGGCATGCGCGGCTCAAATACCTGTGAGCTAGTATTTGAAAACTGCGAAGTACCCCAGGAGAACATTTTAGGTAACTTAAACGAAGGCGTTAAAGTTCTTATGAGTGGCCTTGATTACGAACGCGTAGTACTTGCAGCGGGCCCGCTTGGCATAATGCAAGCGTGTATGGACATAGTGGTACCGTACATTCATGAGCGTAAACAGTTTGATACCCCTATTGGTCAATTTCAGTTAATTCAAGGCAAAGTAGCCGACATGTATACACAAATGAATGCTGCCCGCTCATACGTATATACGGTAGCTAAAGCGTGTGACCGAGGCGAAACCACCCGTAAAGATGCAGCCGGAGCAATTTTATACGCAGCAGAGCTTGCAACTAAAATGGCGCTAGATGCAATTCAAATTTTAGGTGGCAATGGCTATATAAACGAATACGCAACGGGTCGTCTTCTTCGTGACGCTAAATTATACGAAATTGGTGCAGGTACATCAGAAATACGCCGCATGCTTATTGGCCGCGAACTTTTCACTGAAAGCCGTTAAGGATTAAACCATGACTATTTTAAAATCGAGCGTTAATCCTCACGATCCAACGTTTGTGCAAAACCATAAAAATATGTCAGCGCTGGTGGATGATTTACGCAGTAAAGTAGCAATAATTAGCCAAGGTGGAGGCGCTGCATTAAAGGAGCGCCACGAAGGCCGTGGTAAATTATTTGTACGCGACCGCATAAACACATTAATTGACGAAGGCTCACCGTTTTTAGAAATTTCGCAATTTGCAGCCTTTGGTGTGTACGAACAAGCAATACCTTGTGCAGGCGTTGTAGCCGGTATAGGCCGTGTTAAAGGCGTTGAATGCATGATTATTGCAAACGATGCCACGGTTAAAGGCGGTACATATTTTCCGCTTACCGTTAAAAAGCATTTACGCGCACAAGACATCGCAGAGCGCTGCCACTTACCGTGTATTTATTTGGTGGATTCTGGCGGTGCAAATCTGCCAGAGCAAGATGATGTATTTCCAGATAAGTTACATTTTGGTCGTATTTTTTACAACCAAGCCCGTATGTCGGGCAAAGGCATTCCACAAATTGCCGTGGTAATGGGTTTATGTACCGCAGGTGGTGCGTATGTACCAGCGATGGCCGATGAAAGCATTATTGTAAAAGATCAAGGCACTATATTTTTAGCAGGCCCGCCGCTTGTAAAAGCAGCAACAGGCGAAGAAGTAACCGCTGAAGAGTTAGGCGGCGCCGATGTGCACTGTAAAGTGTCGGGTGTTGCCGATCACTTTGCTGAAAACGATGCTCATGCGCTTTCTATTGCGCGCCAATGTATAGAACGTATTAACTACACACGTCCGACCGCCCCTCTTCTAGAGGATGTAAAACCACCTCGTTATGATATTAACGAGCTTTACGGCATTGTAGGCACCGACCTTAAAAAGCCGTTTGATGTACGCGAGGTAATAGCGCGCACAGTGGATGATTCATCATTTGATGAATTTAAACGTTACTTTGGTGAAACGCTGGTCACCGGTTTTGCCAGTATTTACGGCAATCCTGTTGGCATAGTGGCTAATAACGGTATTTTATTTAGTGAGTCGGCGCAAAAAGGCGCCCACTTTATTCAACTGTGTGCTCAGCGCAATATTCCTTTAGTATTTTTACAAAATATTACCGGCTTTATGGTGGGTAAAAAATACGAAGCCGAAGGTATTGCTAAGCACGGCGCTAAAATGGTGATGGCGGTTTCGTGTGCTGATGTGCCTAAATTCACTGTACTTATTGGCGGCTCTTACGGCGCAGGTAACTACGGTATGTGTGGCCGCGCATTTGAACCAACCATGATGTGGATGTGGCCTAATGCTCGTATTTCGGTAATGGGCGGCGAGCAAGCTGCGGGTGTAATGGCGCAAGTTAAACAAGATGGTTTAGCACGTAAAGGCCAATGCATGAGCGAGCAAGAAATCAGTGATTTTAAAAAGCCAATTATTGATCAATACGAAGAGCAAGGTCATCCGTATTACGCAAGTGCACGCTTGTGGGATGACGGCATTATAGACCCTGCCG
>NZ_AUTL01000063.1:0-7554 GCF_000498015.1 Pseudoalteromonas sp. TAE79 | reverse complement strand
CGATACGCGTAATGTATTAGGGCTTGCGTTAACGGCTGCGAATAACGCACCAAAACGTGATTCGAAATTTGGCGTATTTAGAATGTAACCGGAGCGCAAAATGTCAGTAACACTACAAATAACAAAATCTAATGTGGCTGTACTTGTGTTAAGCCGCCAAGAAAAAAGAAACGCATTTAACAGTGAAGTAATACACGAGCTAATTCAGTGTATTGAACATGCAAATACGCTTGATATTCGTGCTTTGGTTTTAAAAACTGAGGGTAAACACTTTTCAGCCGGTGCCGATTTAGCTTGGATGAAATCAATGGCTGATAACAATTACGCCGATAACCTAGCTGATTCAATGCAATTAGCTAAATTAATGCAGGTATTGGCAAGCTCCCCGCATCCTACAATTTGTGCTGTGCAAGGTGCCGCTTTTGGTGGTGCTCTGGGCTTAATAGCCTGTTGCGACATAGCCCTTAGTAAAGACGATGCGCAATTTTGTTTAAGTGAAGTAAAGCTGGGTCTTATTCCGGCGGTTATTAGCCCGTATGTAATTAAAGCCATTGGTGAGCGCGCTGCTCGCAGGTACTTTTTAACGGCTGAAGTGTTTGATGCCCATACTGCTAAGCAACTTGGTTTAATTCATCAAGTAACCGGTAATTTAGACTGCGCGCTCGATAATATGCTGCAAACACTGATTGATAACGGACCTGTTGCAGTAAAAGCCGCAAAAGCATTAATTAACGATGTAGCAAATAAACCAATAACCGATGAACTCATTGAGCTTACCGCAGAGCGTATTGCAAAAATTCGCGTATCTGAAGAAGGTCAAGAAGGGCTAAGTGCTTTTTTTGATAAACGCCCACCCGCTTGGCAACTGTAGGATTGATTATGAAGACACAACGATTACAAAAAATACTAATTGCCAATCGTGGAGAAATTGCGTGCCGTGTAATGCGCAGCGCAAAACAAATGGGCTTAACCACGGTCGCGGTTTACTCTGATGCAGACAAACATGCCCAGCACGTAAAAATGGCTGACGAGGCTTACCATATTGGTGCCGCGCCAAGTAAAGATTCGTATTTAGTAGCAGACAAAATTTTACAAGTTGCCAAAGACTGCGGCGCTGACTGTATTCACCCAGGCTATGGTTTTTTATCTGAGAACAGCGAATTTGCTAAAGCCTGCGAAGCTAATAACATTGCTTTTATAGGGCCACCAGCAAGTAGCATTGAAGCAATGGGGTCTAAAACCCGCGCTAAAGAAATAATGGCAGCTGCTAATGTACCGTTAGTGCCTGGTTATTACGGTGATAAGCAAGACCCTGCTTTTTTACAAAGTGAAGCTGAAAAAATTGGCTACCCTGTACTCATTAAAGCGGCCTTTGGTGGCGGTGGTAAAGGCATGCGTGTGGTTGAAAAAGCACAAGACTTTATGAGCGCACTACAAGGTGCGCAACGTGAAGCGATTGCCGGTTTTGGTAACGACTTAGTGTTATTAGAGCGCTATGTAAACCAACCTCGCCATGTAGAAGTGCAAGTATTTGCAGATAACCATGGCAACTGTGTTTATTTAGGCGATCGTGATTGTTCTTTGCAACGTCGTCATCAAAAAGTAATTGAAGAAGCCCCTGCTCCGGGTTTATCTGACGAACTACGCAAAGAAATGGGCGAAGCGGCTGTACGTTGTGCACTGGCTATAAATTATAGAGGCGCAGGTACGGTTGAGTTTTTACTTTGTGGCGATGAATTTTTCTTTATGGAAATGAATACGCGCCTTCAAGTAGAACACCCAGTGACCGAAATGGTAACCGGTGTAGATTTAGTCAATTGGCAAATTAATATTGCGGGTGGGCAAACATTGCCAATGACACAAAGTAATATTCAATTGCAGGGTCATAGCTTTGAAGCGCGTATATACGCAGAAGATCCAGCCAACGACTTTATTCCGTGCTCGGGCACTATTGAAGCACTACACACACCCCTTAACAGTGAATTTGTACGCATTGATACAGGCATTGCACAAGGCGACGAAATTAGCCCGTTTTACGATCCGATGATTGCAAAACTTATTGTGCATGACGACAATCGCGAACAAGCACTGAGCCGCTTACAACAAGCCCTTGAGCAATTTCATTTAGCGGGTTTTAGCACTAACATTGGCTTTTTACATAATTTAGCAAGCCACCCCACGTTTAAACAAGGTGCGCCAAGCACACACTTTATTGCTGAGCAAGGTGATTCGTTAGTTGCTGTTGACGAATCGTTATTGCAAACAAGCCAGCTTATTGCTGCTTTTGCGTATTTAGAATCGTTAACTAATACCCAAAATACGCAAAGCAGTGCAAGCCCGTGGCAACAGCTGAGTGGTTTTACACTCAATGCACCACAAGTAATTAAAGTCCCTTTTGCCGATTTACAGCTAAGCGCTATAAAAACAGCAGCGGGTTATAGTATTACGCATAACGAGCATGTATTTAAACTACAAGGCACATTAAATAATAATCTGTGCAGTGTATTTATTAATGGTGAAAAACATAGCGCGCACGTAACTACGGTAGGCAATAGTGTGACAGTGATGAATAAAGCACTGCAAACTAAGCTTGAACTAGTTGATAAACATTATATTAGTTCGCACGAAAGTGAAGCACTGCCACTTGCGGCGCCGCTTAATGGCACAGTAGTTAAGCACTTAATCGACATTGGTAGCACAATTACCAAAGGCGATGCGGTTGTTATTATCGAAGCCATGAAAATGGAATACACGCTAAACGCACCGCATGACGGCATTTTAAAAAGCTACTGTTTTGGTGAAGGCGAATTAGTAACGCATGGAGCCTTACTTGCTATTGTCGAAGATACAACTGAGGAAGGTGCATAATGAGTGCCTTTCCAAGTAAAGTACGTATTGTTGAAGTTGGCGCGCGAGACGGCCTACAAAACGAAAAAACAGTAAGCACAGCCGATAAAGTAGCGCTTATTAACGCCCTAAGTGCTGCAGGTTTAAAAGATATTGAAGCGGGCGCGTTTGTCTCCCCTAAGTGGGTGCCACAAATGGCAGACTCAGCGGATGTAATATCAGCGCTAGATTTACCCAATGTAAATTTAAGCGCCCTTACACCTAACTTAAAAGGTGCACAAGCAGCGCACGCTGTTGGTATTAAAGAGTTTGCTATATTTACAGCTGCGAGTGAGTCGTTTTGTCAAAAAAATATCAACTGCTCAATAGACGAAAGTATTGAACGTTTTAGCGAAGTAATGGCGTTTGCTAAAGCTAATAATATTCGTGTACGTGGTTATGTAAGCTGTGTACTCGGTTGCCCCTATGAGGGTGATATTGACCCGCAAGCAGTACTAAGTGTATCGCAAAAGCTATTAGATTTAGGCTGTTACGAAGTAAGCCTTGGCGATACCATAGGTGTTGGCACCGCAAAAAAAGTAACGCAATTAATCGAGTTACTTTTAACGCACATTGATAAAGCCAAGTTGGCCGTGCATTTTCATGATACATACGGCCAAGCGCTCACAAATATTTACGCAGCTTTAAGCCTAGGTATTGCAACGGTTGACGCGGCAGTCGCGGGCCTTGGTGGCTGTCCTTATGCTAAGGGGGCGTCAGGAAATGTTGCCACCGAAGATGTAGTTTACTTACTGCAAGGGCTTGGCATTGAACACTCAATTGATTTACAAAGGTTAAGTGACGCTGGCTGGGAAATAACCAAAGCACTTGGTAAGCAACCTGTGAGCAAAGTATCTGTGGCACTGCACACAAAATAACCTGAGCTCTGGATAATAAATCTATCTCGAGCAGCTATTTTCAGCACTAACTGCGTTGAATTTACTTGCAATAGGCCAGCTATTGACGCGTAAATTCGCCTTGTTTTCACTGAAAATCTCTGGCTAGAGAAAATAAATTTAAATATCACCCTGATTCATATGTTAGTAAATCTATTAACCATTACATCAGGTTAAATAGCTATCTTATGAAATGATGATTAAAGATAGTTAACAACAAATAGCACACAATGAGGAGAGACTCATGGCCGGTTTTGATAAGGTAGTTTATAGCTACGAAGCTGCAATGGAAGGATTAAAAGACGGCGATACCATTATCGCCGGTGGTTTTGGTTTATGTGGTATTCCTGAGGGCTTAATTAAACAAATTAAGCACATGCAAACAAAAAACTTAACCGTAGTATCTAATAACTGTGGTGTTGATGACTTTGGTTTAGGTATTTTATTACAAGACAAGCAAATTAAAAAAGTAGTTGCCTCGTACGTTGGTGAAAACGCCCTATTCGAACAGCAGTTATTAAGTGGCGAAATTGATGTAGAGCTTACACCGCAAGGTACACTTGCTGAAAAAATGCGTGCTGGTGGCGCGGGTATACCTGCGTTTTACACCGCCACTGGTTACGGCACTCCAGTTGCTGAAGGCAAAGACGTAAAAGAATTTAATGGTCGCCCATACATTTTAGAGGAGTCTATAACAGGTGAATTTGCCATAGTAAAAGCATGGAAAGCCGATCGCTTTGGTAATTTAGTGTTTAGACATACCGCCATGAACTTTAATCCAATGGCTGCAACGGCAGGTAAAATTACCGTTGCTGAAGTAGAAGAAATTGTAGAGCCGGGTGAGCTTGAACCAAGCCAAATTCATACCCCAGGTATTTTTGTAAATCGCGTTATTAAAGGCAGCTTTGAAAAACGCATTGAACGTGTAACAACACGAGATTAAGCAGGAGCATAATTATGGCATTATCACGTGAACAAGTTGCAATGCGCGTTGCACAAGAACTACAAGACGGTTACTACGTAAATTTGGGCATAGGAATTCCGACACTCGTCGCAAACTATGTACCGGATGATATTGAAGTTATGTTACAGTCCGAAAATGGCCTTTTAGGCATGGGCCCGTACCCTACTAAAGCAGAGCTAGACGCCGATATGATTAACGCGGGTAAAGAAACCGTGACAGCAGCNCAGCCATATTTAATAGTGCAGATAGTTTTGCCATGATACGGGGTGGTCATGTAGACTTAACCGTTCTGGGTGCATTTGAAGTTGACCAGAACGGCAACATCGCATCGTGGATGATCCCTAAAAAGCTGATTAAAGGCATGGGTGGCGCGATGGATTTAGTCGCTGGCGCGAAAAATATTATTGTTACTATGACCCATGCAAGTAAGCATGGTGACTCTAAACTATTAGAGGCCTGCTCTTTACCGCTTACTGGCGTTAATTGCGTTAAAAAAATAGTAACAGATTTAGCCGTACTAGAAGTTAAAGACGGCGCATTTCATTTATTAGAACGCGCTCCGGGCGTAACTGTTGATGAAATCATTAGCAAAACAGCAGGTAAATTACTTGTTGACGGTGAAGTACCAGAAATGGTTTTTTAGGCTTTAGCTTAAAAATAACGCTTTACCCTGTACCGACCTCATTCCCAGTGCCAATGGCGCTGAGTTACCCAAAATCCCTCTCACGAGGGATTTTTTTTATCTTTTGCCATTATTTTTACCGTCATTCATACATCTGTAGTAAATTTTATCTATAATACAAATATAAATTAAATGTAAGCGCTTAGATTCTTTGCACTATTTTGTGGATAGTCTGCACCCTTTTTGTGAACTAGCGTTAAATTTATTTTTAACCTACTGATATTTATATATTAAATAGTTGGTTCAAATTTTGCCTAAGTAAGGCGTCTCAATAATTTAAATAATTCTGGAAAACATGCAAACTCCTATTCGTGGCCTTCGCTCTTTTTGCTTTGCCGCAAGAAGCCTAAGTTTTAAGCATGCAGCTAATGAGCTGTACTTAACGCCGTCTGCGGTAAGCCATCAAATAAAACAACTTGAAGAACAACTTGGTATTGAGCTTTTTCAACGTAAAACGCGTTCAATTAGCTTAACCACAGCGGGTAAAAACTTTTTTGATGCTGTGTCTCCTATCATCACAATGTTAGAGAGCACCATTAATGAGTTTAGTCAGATGCAGCAAAATACAAATTTGACGATTACCCTGCCTGAATTTTTTGCCAGCGAACTACTCATGCCTAAATTAAGTGAGTGGACGTCAGAACACCCTAATATAAACCTGCAAATGGACACGCTTAAAACACGCAAAGAATTAACGCGTCATAGCGATTTATCTATTGTATTGTCCTCTGGTAAACCTACTGAAGGGTTAGCGACTGAGTTGTTTAACCTTGAATATATTCCTGCATGTAATAAAAAATTGCTCGATCAGTGGAGGGACGATCATCGTCAAGCGCTTAACCAAGTTCCGCTAATCTTGCACAAAGCTCGCCCTTGGGCTTGGCATCAGTGGGCCGAAAAAGCAGGGATTGATGACTTTTCTCCTTCGCAGATTATTCAAATAGATAGCATGTTTGGTGTAGCGCGTGCAGCGCAGCAAGGCATGGGCATTGCACTTATCCCACTGCCTATTAGCCAAAGCTGGCTAGATGAGCAATGGCTTTACAAATTATTCGAACAGCCTTTAACAACTAAAGATAAATACTATTTAGTGCAGCACGAATCAAGCACGCCTAATCACCCGCTTGATTTATTTGCGAAGTGGGTTGTAAATACGTTTAGAAAAATCCAAGAATAATCCCCTATTAGACGAGTTGAGTAATACAACCTACTCTGTGTTGTATTACTGAACTCGTCTAAACCTCTCTACAATTTTTAATAATATTTTTTATTTAAATACATAAACTTAACGCCGAGCATTAGACTAAAGTCTATAGTTTAATTTTTTTCACTCATTGGTTTCATTTTTATCGTTTGTCGAAAATAAAGTTAAATATTAAAGTTACTTCATCAGCTCAAAACAACTTAGTTAATTTGTTTTTTAAGAGCAATAAATGCAACCTTTTGAGTTTTAGTAACTCAAACTTAGCAGTGAAAAGAATCTTATATTGTGTGTGTAAGATGTTGTCAGTGTGAAAAAGCGGTTCAAGTTAGGTGGTGACTTGGCTTGAACTGTTTTTATTCTTGGCTCAACCACATGATATGCATTACAAAGCTACTAAAGCGTAGCAAACCGAATCTTTATATTGTGTGTGAAGATGTTGTCAGTGTGAAAAGCGGTTCAAGTTAGGTGGTGACTTGGCTTGAACTGTTTTTATTCTTGGCTCAACCACATGATATGCATTACAAGGCTACGTAAGAGTCGTAAACAGAATCTTTATATTGTGTGTGAAGATGTTGTCAGTGTGAAAAGCAGTTCAAGTTAGGTGGTGACTTGGCTTGAACTGTTTTTATTATTAAGCACATACATAATATAGTTATATACTGGTTAATACCTTTTAAAAAGCCCCGTAAGTTATAACTTACGGGGCTTTTTTGTTTGCCCAGCGAAGCTGGCAAACCCGATAGGCTGAAAGATGCCTTATCACCCTGACTAAGGGGAAGATAATCTGAATGGCAAGGGCATCACTGGCCAACGGTGGGGTCTGAAGGAAGCCATAAGAAGTTAGAGGTACACAACTAACCGTAACCTGTTTCGGCAGTATTGGTGGGTCAGCGTGCAAAATAGCGCAACGCCCTATACTTAG
>NZ_AUTL01000062.1:0-9318 GCF_000498015.1 Pseudoalteromonas sp. TAE79 | reverse complement strand
GGGCGCTGATGACGCTGGCCAGCGGCCCAGGCCAAGCGTACCAGAATCAGCAGCAACATCAGCGAACCTATAGAGACATGCCAGGGCACCAGCGTTTGTCCGACCCAGTGTTCTCCGTCGAAGATTCGATCACCAAACTTGAGCAGTTGCCAGAACACCAGTAGGGCCATCGACCAGTGCAGCAGTTTGGTGAGAGCGCCATACCGCTCACGAGAATCGTGGATCATGATTGGGTTCTCCGTATTGCGGGTTTCATTACCATTGAAGGTGTTACCAAAGAGGATGAAGCCAGAATGCACACTCATTCCAGCCTCATCTTCATATCACTGCCTACTGGCGGCGTCCAGCCTGGAAAGCATCTCTTCCGGTAGTGACAATTTCACCGAAGCCAATATCTCATCCAGTTGAGACAGCGATGTTGCACTGACAATCGGTGCGGTCAGTTCTGGCTGGTGGAGCAGCCAGGCCAGTGCCACTTGGGATGGTTTTGCTGAAGCCTCCTGCGAAACGGCCATCAGGGTATCCAGAATGCGCTGACCACGATCGCTGAAATAACCGTTGAGAAAGTCAGCCCGAGGGTTGCCTTCCAGGTCTGAAAGCTGAGCGTATTTGCCAGTCAGGAATCCACTGGCCAGAGAAAAGTAGCTCACCACGCCAAGATTGTGCTCGCTGGCGACTTTCGCCAGCGACGACTCGAAATCGGCCCGGTCATGCAGGTTGTAGAGGGGCTGGATCAGCTCATAGCGCGCGAACCCATGATCACGAGACACGGCCAGCGCCTGTTCCAATCGATCGGACGAATAATTGGAGGCGCCGATGGCCCGCACCTTACCGGCCTTGATCAGCCGGTCAAACGCGCCCAATGTTTCCTCCAAGGGGACTTCCTGATCATCAATGTGGGCGAAGTATACATCGAGGTAATCGGTGCCCAGACGTGACAGGGAATCCTCAATTGCAGCTTCGATGTTGGCTGCAGATAGCCCTTTACGACGCTCCAGCATACCGACTTTGCTCATGAGAATGACGTCATCACGACGTCCCCGCTTTTTCAGCCATCGTCCGATAACTGCCTCCGACTCGCCACCTTCAAGGCCCGGTGCCCACGCAGAATATACGTCGGCCGTGTCAATGGCGCTGAAGCCCTGCTCCACAAACCGATCGAGTAGCTGAAAGGGGTTTTGCGCCCATCCCCTCGAAATTAACCTTAGTCTAAATTTTTAAGCTTTTTTCTAACTCTAATTACCGTACTTCGACTAACTCCAACTGCTTCAGCCGTTTTATTAATACTAAATCCAGCTTCAGTAAACGAGGCAATCCTATCATGAGCCTCTAAATCAGGCTGACGACCGTGATAAAGTCCCTTTTGCTGTGCTTTTACAATACCTTCTTTTTGCTTACGTTCACGTTCTCGATATTCTTTATATGCACTGGCCGCTAATATTTCTAACAGCATATTATTAATAGCACTAAGTATTGATCTCATAAAATCATCACTTGGAAAACTGCCAAATGTTAAATGACTGGTTGGTAGATCTAAACTAACAACACTAATTCCTTTTTCATTTATTGAGGCTACAAGAGTTTTCCAATCATCAGGGCTTAGCCTTGTTAAACGATCGATTGATTCAACTAACAAAACATCACCGGACTCTGATTCATCCAATAAACGAATTAGCTCTGGTCTATCTAAAGAATTACCAGATTTATTTTCTATATAAAAAGAAGCAATTCGTTTGCTGAAGCCAGAAACGAATTTTTTTAATGAGCTTTTTGCTCTATTTGCATCTTGCTCAGAAGTTGATGCTCGTAAATATGCTCTTATGAACATTTTTGCCTAATTAGGTCTATTTAGATGGTGTCATATCATATAGGTTTATTTAAGTGGTGTCATTACGTAATTGCCTGTGATATATTAACAGTATCTTTAGGGTGTACTCATGTAGAACTGCATGTAATAACACTAATTTGGACTTTGATAATGAAAAAGGATAAACCATACATTGTTGTGGTTTAATATTGTTGTAACAACGGTAACTTTACTTATTTAATAGAAGAAAAAACAAAATCAATTAGCGATGTTTAAACTGGTATTCATTGATGGTCACTTTAATTAGATATAAAGTAAGTAAACAAAAAGTCAGTAAGGTAATTGATAACGTGTCTAAACGAACCATAAGTATGTTGGCTAAAGAACTGAGTGTAAATGTCGAAACAATTCGCTTTTATGAACGCAAAGGCTTAATTAAACAACCACCAAAGCCTATGCAGGGCTATAGACATTACCCGAAAGAAACGGTAAATAGAATACATTTTATCAAGCGTTCTCAAGAATTAGGTTTTACGCTAAATGAGATTGAAGGGTTACTTGCGTTAAACGATAGTCCATGTAGTAAAGTACAAGAATTAGCTAATAAAAAACTGATCGCAGTACAAAAAAAGATGGCTGACTTGTTGTTGTTAGAACACGCTTTGGAAGAACATTTAGGACAATGCCAAAATAATGATGACGATAGCCACTGCCCAATAATTGATTCGTTGCAACCGAAGTAAATGATTCACTTAACTACCATTTCCCACTAAAACAGCATATCCAATTTTACTTCTGCGCCTTAATTCAAGTTAGCTTATTCCCCGTATCTGTCGTAGCAGATTATCAAAGATAAATTTTTTATAAATCACCCTTGACTCCGTACTTAGGTACATGCAATACACTTGCATTATCACTTAATGAGGTATCTATATGAATCAAAAAGAATCAAACCTTCCAATGATAGGAGGCATCATAGCAGCATTAGGCGCAGGCGTATGCTGTGTAGGTCCTTTGCTCCTGTTATTACTTGGGGTAAGTGGCTCATGGATTGGTAATTTAACTGCATTTGAACCCTATAGGCCATTATTTATCGCATTTGTAGTGTTGTTGTTTGGTTACTCAGGTTGGAAAATTTACCGTCCTGTAGAAGAGTGTGAGCCGGGAACGGCCTGTGCAATTCCTAAGAAACAGCAACAACGAAAAGTCATTTTCTGGCTGAGCGTTATAGTTGCGACAATTTTAGTGACCAGTAATTATTGGATACTTTTGTTTGCTTAATATACAGATCAAGAAATTTATAACATTTTAAAATTTGGAGCTAATTATGAAAAAATTATTATTAACCGCACTGCTTTCACTTTCTAGTTTTGGTGCTTTTGCTGAAGTAAAAACAGTTACACTGGAAGTGCCAACGATGAACTGTGCGACATGTCCAATCACAGTTAAAAAGTCATTAGAAAATGTTGATGGCGTTGAAAATGCGAAAGTTACCTACAAGCCTAAGCTAGCTGTTGTTTCTTTTGATGACACTAAAACCAACATCAATGCATTAATTGCAGCGACTACCAACGCTGGCTACCCTTCAAATTTAAAAAGTGAAAATAAGTAATGTTTAGCCCCTTAGAACTAGTTACGCGTATCGGAGATAAAGCAGGCTCTATAGGTGCACTTGTTTCGGCAATGGGATGCGCCATGTGTTTTCCCGCGATAGCTAGTCTTGGTGCGGCAATTGGGATGGGATTTCTTAGTCAGTGGGAAGGGGTATTTATCAATACGTTGTTACCACTGTTTGCAGTATTAGCGCTGGCAATGAATATCTTAGGCTGGTTTAGCCATCGTCAATGGCACCGTAGTTTTATCGGTTCAATTGGCCCCATTTTGGTTTTACTCTCTTTATACCCTTGGTTCCAGTACGGGTGGAGTTCATACGTTACTTATACGGGGCTAGGACTAATGGTTGCTGTATCAATTTGGGACATGGTTTCTCCTGCGAATAAACGCTGTGATGATGAAACTTGTACCGCTTAACTTTTTAAGAGGAATAAAATATGTCAACGAATAGTTGTTGCTCGTCAAATGACATCCAGCCAGAACAATTACATGTAGCCATTATTGGTAGTGGTTCAGGGGCCTTTGCCAGTGCGATTAAAGCAGCAGAAGGCGGAGCAAGAGTTACTATCATTGAAGGAGCCGATGTAATCGGAGGTTGCTGTGTAAATGTCGGCTGTGTTCCTTCAAAAATATTGATCCGTGCTGCGCAATTAGCGCATCAGCAACGTACTAACCCGTTTGATGGTTTAGAAAATATTCAGCCACAACTTAGCCGCTCCTTATTAGCACATCAGCAAAACGCTCGCGTCGAAGAACTACGCGATGCTAAATATCAACGTATTTTAGAGAGTAATCCCGCGCTATCTTTACTTAAAGGTTATGCACGTTTTAAAAATCAAAATACCTTGCTAGTTCACAAGTCTGATGGTAGTGAAGAAGAGCTGGTTGCAGATCGCATTTTAATTGCAACAGGCTCTACACCAAGCATTCCGCCAATTAAGGGTTTAGTTGATACACCTTATTGGACATCAACAGAAGCCTTATTTGCAGAAGAGTTACCGAGTAGTCTAGTTGTCATCGGCTCCTCCGTTGTTGCTCTGGAAATTGCGCAAGCTTATGCCCGTTTAGGTAGCCGTGTGACAATTCTAGCCAGACATACCCTTTTATATGCTGAAGATCCGTTATTAGGTGAAAAACTGGCAGAGTGCTTTGAAAAAGAAGGTATTAGGGTACTTAATAATACGCAAGCAAGTCATGTTTCTTATGATAGCAATGGTTTTTCATTGGAAACTAACGAAGGAACATTAATCGCTGAAAAATTGCTTATCTCTACGGGTCGCCATGCAAATACTGGAAAGCTTGGTTTAGAAAATGTTGGTGTTGAAACAGATAAAAGTGGTGCCATTGGTGTTAATAGTATGATGGAAACATCAACAGCTAACATTTATGCCGCTGGAGATTGCTCCAATATGCCACAATTTGTTTATGTTGCTGCTGCTGCCGGAAGTAGGGCTGGAATTAATATGACAGGTGGAAATGCGCAACTCGACTTATCTACCATGCCTGCTGTTATATTCACCGACCCACAAGTTGCTACGGTAGGTCTAACCGAAGTACAAGCTTCAGCGGTAGGAATAAATACGATAAGTCGTGTACTTGATATGGAAAACGTACCAAGAGCTTTAGCAAATTTTGAAACGGATGGTTTTATCAAGTTGGTAGCTGAAGAATCCACGGGAAAACTGATAGGCGCACAAATTTTAGCCCATGAAGGCGGAGAACTGATTCAAAGTGCGGCTCTTGCTATTCATAATAAAATGACAGTCGAAGAATTGGCAGGTCAACTATTTCCGTATTTGACGATGGTTGAAGGATTGAAGTTATGCGCTCAAACCTTTAGCAAAGACGTTAAAGAGCTATCTTGCTGCGCAGGGTAATCATTTAACGGTAATGTACTTACAGAAATGTTAATGGAGTGCCAATTGATTGAATGTAATCAAGATATCTTAAGGCATTCCATTAACAACACAAATTGGAAGCATGCTAAATCATGATTAAATCTAAGGTTGAAAACATTCCTGTTGGTGAAGTCAGTTTTTTGACAGAGATACCTGACATCAATAAGTTCATTAGTAGTGATGATGATGCGTTGGATTTTCCTTTGAGTATTTCTCAACTGGCACTAGCTGCACAAACATCTGTCCATACGGTAAGAAATTATGTTCTTGAGAACTTAGTACACTGCGAAGAAAAAACTAAGTCAGGCCATTCACTTTACGGCTTATGTGCATTAAAGAGATTAAAGTTCATTCGAGCAGCAAGGGCGGCAGGTCTTCTTGTAGTTGATATCAAGCCATTACTAATGGCAATAGATGCAGGAGAAAGAAAAGTTCCTGAAGACATCCAAAAGCTGCTACTTACTAAAATCGAGCATAGAAAAGTATTTTTAAATCTAGTAACAAACCAAATTGAAGAGTTTTGCAATTAGAACAATTATAGAACAGTTCATGGCTCGACTAAAAACTTGTTAGCTTATCTGTTTTCTATCAATGTTAGCTTGTATATATCAAGCATATAGAATATCAACACCTCCAATTTTTAATGGCACTTTGATGCGCAGTACCTTTTGAATTAGAAATACAAACAGATGGCATTCTTTAACTTATTGATTTTACATCACTAAGTAAACCAGCTAAGTCGATTTCTTTGCGGTCTTTATTAAAGGCATATTCCCCATTTAGATTAATGTGTTGCCAAGCAACAGGTGAAAGCCGAGAAATAACATCAACCACATCTTGCCTACCGTTCCTCTCTTGGATTTGTAAAAATGCCGATAGTAACGCGGAATTATAATAAATAATGCAATTTGAAATGAGTCGAGCACAATCGTTCCATTGTGATACTTGGTAATCATTCCCCCCTCGAAATTTATTGCCATTAACTGAAGTAATAGCACGTTTTAACTGATGGTATGCTTCACCTCTGTTCAAGGCTTGCTGGACGTAATGACGCAACGTTGAATTATCAACATACTCCAAAACATAAATAGATTTAATTAAACGGTCGTACTCATGCAATGCTGACAATCTTCGGCTCTTGCCGTTACTCAACTTTCTAATGATTGTGCTTTGAGTGGTGGTTTTACGACTCAATGAACAAACAATATGCTGAATATTGTCCCATTCTTCAGCAATTAGCTTATGATTAATATCTTTCTTTAATTGAATACGGCCTCCGTTCTCTTCAGTCACTTCAAATAGCTCAAAAAACACCTTTTTCATTTTCGCGTATCGAGGGGCGAATGTGTAACCAAAGAAATCTAATATAGCGAAGTTAACATTATTGGTACCATGCGTATCGGTCGATAAGGTATTAGGCTGTATATCTGAAGAGTTGTTATAGAGTAAGTCAAAAGCAAAGTGACCTTCATATTCGTTAGCGCCAATGACTTGCGTACTCACCGGAACATGATTAGAAACCAATGTTAATGCTGAAACACCTTTACCTTTGGAGAAGTACTTAGACGAATACCGAGCCTTAAACGTATTTATGCGACACTCAAATTTTTGACCATCAATGCTTGAAAACAACTGATTATCGTCCACATGGTAATAGGCAAATATTGGCAACGTGGCTATAGCATTAGAAACCTGATCATTAGACGTTTTGAGTGTTTCATATCTGACATAACTATCATCTACACTGCGTAATTTACCCATTGAACGGTCAGAGATATTCGCCATTTTATATAGGCCGTAATTGGTGCCGTTTGCCAATATACAGGCGATCAGATCTTCTTTATTTACTGGTGATTTTTCTTTAGTTGCTGATATGTGTGTAAATGAATTTAAGTAACCTGTCTTTTGATCAACAAACAACATGAGTTCAACGATACCCATGTGTTGAATTTGATTGTAGAGCGGGTTTTCAATTGTTTGTTGCCAACGGCTGTTAGGAATTGACCACTTGAGTTCGGCTTTGCCAGGAATAAACTCAACATACTTATTATCACCACTAAAGATATGCTCGCTTGCTTCCTTCAGCTTAACTTCTAATTGTTGGCTCTTATCTGCGAGTGTTTGGTTAATCGGTGTTGCCAGCTTATCAAGGCCAGTGTTTTCAATGATTGTCTCTTTTTGCTGCCATTCTTTAGGTTGTATAAGATCTGACGTTAAACTACGGTTATTAACGCTTTCTTTCACCGTTAAGCTATTACTGTGAAATAATTGTTCGGCTTTACGATAAAGGAAATACTCAAATCGATTAGCAATTAATTTGGTATTTTCTCCCTCTAAATACTCTCGGTCATGTTTAGGTACCACATCGATGTTAATGGTTTGGATAGCCTTTAATTCACTAAGTTCAGAATGTGCCATAACATACTGCTCATGGAGTTCATCCTTTAAATGAATGAACTCAATATCGATAGACATAAATAATGAGCGGATAAGTTTTTTAATTTTACTGGATTGTTTATCAATAAATTGCCATTCGTACTGACGGCCATCAAAGTCGTTATTATCTAAGTGATCACTTAACAGTTTAATACTGTCAGCAGGGATCAATTCAAAGGCTTTTTTACGTACATCACCAAAGCTTAAATCATCGTCCATATCGGTATCGATGAAGTACTTTAATAAACTACCAGCGGATTTTAATTTGGTTCTTACAATGGCTACATCTTCAACAATACGCTGCTTTGCATAGCCTTTAGCTGATTCGGTTAACTTCCTTACCAAGTAAATAAATGCAGCAACAAGATTGTCGTTAGTCTCTCGGTACCTGAAGAACAAGTAACAAACGAGATATAAAATAGTTTGGCTATCTGCGTGTCTTCTAAGCTTATAAACGGACTTGTGCTTTACCAGTGAAGCATAGTATTCAAGATTTTTAGGTGATAGCTCCAGTTCAGCAATCAGTGACTTAATTTCTGGATAAAGCGAGCGTATAATTTTATGCGTCTTCAGCTCTTGGGTGATTTGGCTCGTTGAAAAGTCCTTAGCCATTTTCTTTAACTTGGCTAAGTCAGTAAAGGTATTATTTGACTCAAGTAATTTAAGTAATGTTTTTCTGGTACCTGAAGACAAACTATCAAGCAGCACCATTTCAATTCGGTTACGCTCATTTGATAATACCGTAGAAATAGTGTCTTGCAGCGTTGTATAACCAGCTAGCGCTATTCTGTTTTGACCAAAATAAGCAATACATTCATCAAAAACATACCTTGGTTCAAGGTTGATTTTTACAACATCGTTAAGCCTTTTTAATAGCGGCTCTTTATCTAACTTGCTTTGGTATGCTGTAAACCCTGTATATTTTAATAACTTATTAATCAGCTTAGTTTTTGTTGTTGGTGATAAATCCTCAAGAGACATATCTTTATCGCTGAAATACTTGGATCTTACATAATCTAAATCATTACTGACTTGAGTAAATGAGAAATTAAATACTATTGGCCGTGACCTAAAGTAACCAAGCAGTAAGATAAAATACACTCTGGTTTCAATACGTCTTAATTCGTTGACGAGCCTTTGAGTTTCACTATCTAACGAAAAATAATCATCACGATCTTTACGGTTAAAATTGGGTAAGGCATAGAGTTCGTTGATTTCTGATTCGCTGAGAATTTGTATACGCTTGGTGTTTGATGAAGAAATAGTGGTAAGCCTTTCTTGTTATTTTTAATCAGCATACCTTAATCAATGAGGTTAATGTTTACCAGTCAACTGCTTAACATTACCATAAAGCCGATTTAAGCGACTAAAGTGGTAAACTTTTCATAAGATAGTTTACCACTGTGTATTATTACTTAAGAATACTAATGCCGATTTCGAGGGGATGGGCTAAATAATACAAACTGTGTTATTCAAGGGGTGAAGTCCAATGGTACGAAAAGTTACTCTAAGCGTGAAAATTCAAGCTAAGGTTAATTTCGAGGGGATGGGCGCAAAACCCCT
>NZ_AUTL01000061.1:0-21683 GCF_000498015.1 Pseudoalteromonas sp. TAE79 | reverse complement strand
CCGCCATACCTATGGTTAGCACCAAACCTGCAATACCCGGCAGCGTTAACACAACCCCTGGTAATAATGACATTAAGCCCACCAGCGACGTTAAATTTAATATAAGCGCCACGTTTGCAATAAGGCCTAAACGGCGATACCAAAGCGCCATAAATGCAAGGGTAATACCCATACCTAACATAAGCGCGGCTAAGCCATTACTAATATTTTCGCTGCCGAGGCTTGGCCCTATTGTTTGTTCGTGCACAATTGTAACGGGNCTGCGCGTAGTAATAATGCCAGATCGGCTGCCGCTTGTTGGCTTTTCATATTGGTAATACTAAAACGCGAACTTAAATGCTGAGCAATATTGGCTACGTTAATAACGTCGCTTTTTTTAACTACTTCGCCTTTAGCGTTTTGAGAATACTCAGAGTAAACCGTTGCCATTGGCTTCCCAATATTGGCTTTTGAAAACGCCGACATTGCATCGCCGCCTTGGCCGTCTAGGCTCAGTTGTACAAGTGGTTTACCCCAATCGTCGCGGCCTATGTTTGCATTATTAATATGGTCCCCTGTAAAAATTGGCACAGGATCGAGCTTTATCGTTCCGCCCGATTGCATATTAAATGTTTGCCCGCCTATTTCTTTTAATTGATAAAAACCAAGCGATGCGGTTGCACCAATAATACGCTTAGCTTCGGTTGGATCTTGCACGCCTGGTAGTTCTATACGAATACGGTGCTTACCTTGTCGCTGTGTTACCGCTTCGGTAATGCCTAACTCTTCAATACGTGAACGAAGGGTTGTGAGTGTTTGCCCCATTACTTCTTTATCAAAGCTGCTTCGGCCTTGCTCTGAATAACTAAATTTGGCAGTTTTAACGCTGCCGTTATTGCTTGTTACAACGGCTAAATTGGCAAATCGGCTTTGTAGCTCTTCAATAACGGGGGTTAACTTGTCTGTTGCATTAGGCAATGCGTTTATTTCAAACCCGTGCTGAGTTTGCTGCGCTTTTACGCCATGTGCTTTTTGTTTAATAATGATTGATTTAGCTTGTTGATACGCACTGACTAACTGCTCATCAACGGCTTTATCTAAATCTACGTCTAGTACAAATAGCACACCGCCATTTAAATCAAGGCCCAGCTTTATTGGTGATAAACCAAAATCTTGTAACCATGTAGGGCTGGTTGCATGCTCAACAATTTTAACTTGCGTGTTTGGGTATTGCGCTTTTATAGCCGCTTGCGCCTGAGCGCTTTTAGTTGGCTCGTTTAAAAGTACATTAATAGTTGATTGCTTATCTAAGCCCTGCTCAACCTCTAACCCTTGGTTATTTAAAAAAGTAACTAAGGTTTTAGTGCTTGGTAAAGATTGTGTTTCGCTGTGCGGCACGGCACTGATATGCAACCACGATTTATTTGGATATAGGTTTGGTAATGCGCTAATAGCTAATAAAACCAATACTATTAGCATGGCGATATAGCTTAATTTAAACTTAGCCGTAGACGGCTTTTTATCTTTTTTAAAACTTAACATGTTTAATCCTTATTGCCAGCAAAGCTAGCAACGTACTTTTTAAAAGCACAATTAATCTGCAGGCTAAAACTTTAAAGTTAAAACCTAATAAAATTAAATAAGGAAAATCAAGCGTGGTAGGTAGTTACAGCTCTGTAGAGTAAGTTTACGTCTTTCCAGCCACTCAAGCGCAACTTTTTACTATTAGTTACAAGCGTATACCAAGGCTGTATACGGTTAACGGCTCTTGGTGGTAAGAATATATGCCTAACAAGATTTTGAGCAAAAAATTCAAAAACCACATCGTATTCTGGCTCACTTTGAACAGTGTGCAAAAACAATGATGAATTATTGGCTGTTAACCTTGGTTGGTGCGCGTCAAAATCGGTTTGATGCGTTTTTTTATGCTGCGCAGTATCTACAGACTTACTAATAGGCTGTATTTTAGTTAAATCGGCAATATCAGTAATATCAGTAATCGAAACCTGCGTACTAATATTAATATTTAAATTTTGTGAGGCGCCCATAGCATTGCTCTGCACACTAAAAAGTGCAGCAAGTAGCAAAAAGGCAGTTAAAAACACTCTAAATTTAAACATTCACGTTTTAAAACTAAAATAAGGGATGCGTAGTATATAAGGGCAAGCATTTAAAATACAATGCTTATTAATTAAGTATTTAGTTTTAACAGAGATCACTAATGCGCCCCAAACAAAGCACAGAAAAACGACCAGATGCCATGAATTTACGCCAAAGTGTAAAAACACTGTGGCCCTACCTTACAAAATTTAAAGGCCGTGTTTTTATTGCACTTATGGCGCTTATAGGCGCAAAAGGTGCCACTTTGTTGATGCCGTGGGCACTTAAAGAAATTATAGACTCGGTAGATAAGTCAATTAACCCACTGTTAGTTATCCCCGCTTTATTGTTATTGATGTACGGTGCACTGCGTTTTGCTAGCGTATTTTTAGGTGAGATAAGAGATGCTGTATTTTCTCGCGTAACCGAGCACGCAATGCGTGATATTGGTTTAAAGGTATTTAAGCATTTGCACTCACTTGAGCTGGCTTTTCATTTAGATAGGCAAACCGGTGGCATTAGCCGCGATATAGAGCGTGGTACTAGCGGGTTAAGCTTTTTAATGCGTTTTTTAATGTTTAACATTGTGCCTACTTTATTTGAAATACTGACTGTTGCGATTATTTTTGGCACGTTGTTTTCTGTTTGGTTTGCGCTGATTACATTATTGGCAGTCGCTATTTATATTACCTTTACTGTGGTGGTTACTCAGTGGAGAAACCGCTTTATTAGAGAAGCAAACGCTGCCGACAATCAAAGTAATACCCGCGCCATAGACAGCTTGCTTAATTATGAAACTGTAAAATATTTTAATAACGAACAGTTTGAAGCAAAAACTTACGACACCTTTTTAGCAAACTGGGAAAAAGCCCGTTTAAAAAACAGAATGTCATTGCTCGCCCTTAATTCAGGCCAAGCACTTATTATTGCCTGTGCTATTACCGCGTTAATGTGGTTGGGCTCAACAGAAGTAGTTTCAGGTACACTCTCTATTGGTGAACTTGTGATGATTAACGCATATATGATTCAGCTATTTTTACCGCTTAACTTTTTAGGCTTTGTGTACCGCGAAATAAGACGCGCGCTAACCGACCTTGAAAACATGCTTGGGCTACTTAACAAAAAACCACAAATAACCGATGCACTTAATGCAAAAGAGCTAAATGTTAGCCAAGGTGAAATAACATTTAACAATGTAAGTTTTAGTTACGATGCGCATCGCCCTATTCTTAATAATCTTAGCTTTAATGTTAAAGCAGGCAGCAAAGTAGCTATTGTTGGGGCCAGTGGGGCTGGTAAAAGCTCATTGGCACGACTGCTTTATCGTTTTTATGATGTAAGCGCTGGTGAAATTAGTATTGATAATCAAGCAATAAACTCAGTAACACTTAATAGTTTACGAAAAGCCATTGCAATAGTGCCGCAAGACACCGTGCTGTTTAACACTACTATTCGTGAGAATATCGCTTACGGCAGACCATCAGCAAGTGATGCAGAAATTGATGAAGCCATTGCTATGGCGCATTTAAAAGACTTTATAGCAACACTTGATAAAGGCGATAAAACACTGGTTGGCGAGCGCGGTTTAAAAGTATCAGGCGGCGAAAAACAGCGTATTGCCATTGCACGCGCTATTTTGAAAAAGTCTCCTATTTTAATTTTTGATGAAGCAACTTCTGCACTCGATTCTCATTCTGAGCAAGCAATACTCGCAGCAATGCGTGAAGTTGCCAGTAACCATACGAGTATTGTTATTGCTCATCGCCTTTCTACTATTACCGATGCAGACACCATTATTGTGCTCAAAGCCGGACAAATTATTGAGCAAGGTAAGCACGATGAGTTACTTACACTCGCCGGAGAATATGCCCGTATGTGGGAGCTTCAGCATAAAAAATAAATAGTGTGTAACCCCTCTTAGCTCGGATACTTTCAAGTATTCGAGCTAAATAAAGCTTTTATAGCACCTATTAGCCTTTCTCTTTTATTCTATATTAGTTTTATCGAGCACTGTGGTGATTCACCTCAAAAGGTTTGTTTGTATGATTAATATCAATAACAATCGATAAGTTAAATATTCGTAACAATAAATGATTCACTCCTATTTGAATCAAAAAGCTCCTCAGGGGAACATAATGAAAAAGAGTTTAATTGCCGCAGCATTAGCTGCCACATTTATTACCGGTTGTTCAGAGCCGCAAACAACAAAAACAGACGAGCAACAACCTAAAATAGTCACTGCAGCAGTGACAAAAAAAGCAGAGTTAGGTAGTTTTGGTGTTGATTTAACAGCCCGTAACGAAGCCGTTAAACCAGGCGATGATTTTTTTATGTATGCCAGTGGCACGTGGTATGACAACTACGTAATGCCTGCAGATAAAACCCGCTACGGTGCATTTTCAGGATTAGCTGAGCGCAGTGAAGACGATGTTAAAGCTATTATTGAAGAAATAGCCGCACGTAAAGATTTAAACGCAGAAGAAAAACTCGTTGCTGATTTTTACAATGCGTATATGGATACCGAAACACTTAATAAACTAGGTGTAGCGCCTATTAAGCCATTGTTAAGTGAAATTAGTGATATAGCGTCAACTGACGATTTAGCTGAAATGTTTGGTAAGTCTTGGTTAACCGGTAATAAAGCCCCTTTTGGCGGCGGCATGTGGTTTAACCGATTAGACCCTAACAAATATGAAATGTCCCTCGGTGCTGGTGGTTTAGGCTTACCCGATCGCTCTTACTACCTTGAAGACGCTGAGCGCTTTGTTAAAACCCGTACAGCTTATGTTGCTCACATTGCTGATATGCTTGAGTTTGCAGGAGTAGAAAATACCGCTGAGCGCGCTCAAGCTATTTTAGACCTTGAAACCAAAATTGCACAAGGTCATTGGCCCCGTGAAAAGCGCCGTAATCGCGATTTAACGCTAAACCAAATTGAACGCGCCGATTTAAGCACTGCTTATCCTGGTTTTAACTGGGATTTATACTTTGCACAAACAGGTTATAAAGTACCTCAGTTAAATGTCTCTCAGCCTGAGCCTATAAAAGCGATGATTGAGCTAATCAATCAAGAAGATATTGCAGTATGGAAAGACTACCTAACGTATCATGCTATTAGCGGTAACGCAGGTTTACTATCAGAAGACGTATTTAATACTAACTTTGCTTTTTTTGGTAAAGAACTAAACGGACAGCAAGAGCCTCGCCCTCGTTGGAAACGTGCAATAAGTGAAATGTCAGGCACGAGTTCGCTTGGTTTTGCTATTGGTAAAATATACGTAGCACGTTACTTCCCTGAATCATCTAAACAACAAATGTCAGAGCTGGTTGAAAACCTACGTACAGCCCTTGGTGAACGTATTGATAACCTAGAGTGGATGGGCGATGCAACTAAAGTAAATGCGCGCGCTAAGCTTGCTGCCTTTGTACCAAAAATTGGTTACCCCGATGTTTGGCAGTCTTATGATGGTTTAAGCATTACTAAAAACGATTTAATCGGTAATGTGAAAAACATGCGTGAATTTTTTCATGCAGAAAGTGTTGAAAAAGAGCTACAAAAAACAGATCGTAACCGCTGGGGCATGACGCCACAACGCGTAAACGCTTACTACAATAGCTCGTTTAATGAAATTGTATTTCCGGCTGCGATATTACAACCNATGGCGGTATTGGCGCTGTAATTGGTCACGAAATGGGTCATGGATTTGACGATCAAGGTTCAAAATCAGACGAAAACGGTGTGCAACGTAATTGGTGGACAGATGCTGACCGCGCTGCATTTGACAAAAAAGCCGATCAACTGGCTGCGCAGTACAGTAAATACGAACCAATCGAAGGTAACTTTGTTAATGGTCGAAATAGCCTTGGCGAAAACATTGGTGATGTAGGTGGTTTGTCGATGGCTTATCACGCTTACAAGCTAAGTTTAAATGGTAAAGAAGCGCCTGTTATTGATGGCGTTACAGGCGATCAGCGCTTCTTCCTCGCGTGGGCACAAGTATGGAAAGAAAAACGTACTGAACAAAGCATGCTTAACCAACTTCGTGGTGGCACACATGCTCCAGGTCGCTTTAGAGCACAAGCGCCACGTAACCACGATGCATGGTACAAAGCGTTTGATGTAAAACCAGGCGATGAGTTATACCTTCCTGAAGATGAACGTGTACGTATTTGGTAAGTAATACTTACTTTTTATTACTTAGTAAGGCAAGCTGTTATACAGGTTGCCTTTTTTATTGAGTTAAATTTACAAGAATAGATATAATTCCAACGTCTAAGTCCCTCGATAATCCCCTCACTAAAATACATTTGAGATAGTTTTTAAACGCGACTGTTTTAATCAGCTTTAATACTTACTAGCCCTTGAATGCATTTACCTTTAGAATACGCACTATAATTTTATTCTATTATTTACATATATTAAGGCGAAACGCAGATGGGAAGAGCTTACCAAAACAAAAAAGATTCAATGGCTAAGACTGCGGGTGCTAAAACTAAAGTTTATTCTAAGTACGGCAAAGAAATTTATATTTGTGCAAAAAACGGCGGTGTAGATCCAGATGGTAACTTATCATTACGTCGTTTAATTGAACGCGCTAAAAAAGACCAAGTACCAGCACACGTTATTGACCGCGCAATAGACAAAGCAAAAGGCGGCGGCGGTGAAGACTACGCAGCAACACGTTACGAAGGTTACGGCCCTGGTAACTGTATGATTATTGTTGACTGTTTAACAGACAACAACAAGCGTACCTTTGCTGATGTCCGTGTTTGTTTTACCAAAGCAAATGCTAAAATTGGCGCTCAAAACTCTGTTTCACATTTATTTGATCACCTTGCTATTTTTGTATTTGACGGTGATGACGACGAAGCAGTACTTGAAGCTCTTATTATGGCTGATGTTGATGTAACTGACGTAGAAGTAGATGACGGTAAAGTTACTGTTTTTGCTCCTCATACAGAGTACAACAATACACGTACAGCGCTTGAAGAAATGGGCATTACTGAATTTGACGAAGACCTAATTAGCTTTGTGCCACAAATTGAAACGCCAATTGAAGGCGAAGACGTTGAAGTTATGGAACGCTTTTTAGCAATGTTAGAAGATTGCGACGACGTACAAAACGTTTACCATAACGCGCAATTCTAAAGAGCGATTTAGTAAGTTAGAACGACTTTAAGCCAACAGCTATGTTGGCTTTTTCATTTTTAGAACATGGTATTAATATGAACTCCCTTAAAGAGCTTAAAAGTGGCAAACTTGTTGGTGCTACTCGCCTGCAATTGGTAGAAGAGCTAACGACATTTCCTGAAGAAATCTTTAGCTTAGCTGACACGCTTGAAGTTCTCGATTTATCAAATAATAACTTATCAACACTACCTGATGAATTTGCCTGTTTAACAAACCTGAAGCGTGTGTTTTTATCGTTTAATCAGTTTAAGCATATTCCTAAAGTGCTCGCTAAATGCCCTGCTTTAATTATGGTCGCGTTTAAAGGTAACCAAATTTCTGAATTTGCATTAAACAGCCTGCCAAAAAATATTGAGTGGCTAATACTCACCGATAATACGTTAAGCGAATTGCCTGAAGATTTTGGTAATTATACCCAGCTTAAAAAGCTTGCGCTTGCAGGCAATCAACTTAAGCAACTGCCAAGTAGCATGGCGCAGTGTAAAAACCTTGAGCTTGTTAGGCTCTCTGCTAATAACTTAACACACGTAGACGACTGGCTGTTTGAATTGCCTAAACTTACTTGGCTTGCGTTTGCCGGTAACGATTTTAATAAAGCTCAGTGCCTTACAAAAAGCTGCTTAGAAAATAAGTCTCTTAACGATTACACACTTAGTCATGTTATTGGCCAAGGTGCATCGGGCGTTATTCATTTAGCACAAGCTATTGAAAGTGCTGTAGCGATTAAATTATTTAAAGGCGCAATTACCAGCGACGGCTACCCGCTTGATGAAGTAAATTGCTGCTTACAAGCAGGCGATCACGCTAATTTAATTAAAGTACTTGCCTACATTGAGCAAAGTGATCAGCTAGGTTTAGTAATGGAGCTAATAGATAAAAGCTTTGCTAATTTAGGCCTGCCTCCAAGCCTTGAAACCTGTACGCGTGATACCTTTAATGATGATTGCCATTACTCAACTCACGCTATTTTAAAAATTGCACAGCAAATGGTAAGTACCTTACATCACTTGCATATTTGTAAAGTAAGCCATGGCGACGTGTATGCGCATAACACCATGATAAACAAAGATGCTGATGTATTATTTGGTGATTTTGGTGCAGCCACAAACTTAGCCATGTTAAGTGATTATCAACAAAAGCAAATCGAGTTAATTGAAGTACGTGCATTAGGGTGTTTAATTGAAGACTTATTAGGCACGGTAACTGGCGATGATAAACAAAGTGAGCTCTTTGTTAAAATGTCCAATATGGCAAAATGTGCCATGCAACCTACATTAAATCAAAGACCTACATTAAATCAAAGACCTACATTTACTGAGTTATTAGCAGAGCTAAAATAAATTTAATATTAATAATATAAGCGAGCAAAATGTAACATCTTACTCGCTTTTATTTTATGTTTATTCGGATTTTCCGTACTTATTTAGTGCGCTTAAACGGGTAAACCTGTTGTTTAAGCATACCTACGGGCATGTAATCCCCGACTACACCATACGCTTGTGGCCACTCTTTTTGGCCTTTAACAGCAGTACCAAACACATAATCTAAAAACGAAAAATGTGCAGCGTAATTTCGGTCAATCGCGGCTTTATCTGACGCATGATGCCAATGGTGAAACTGCGGTGTAACCATAAAATATTTTAGCCAACCAAATTTCACACGTACATTTGCATGGTTAAACACAGCCTGTAAACCCACAATTATTACGTATAAACTAATTATTTTCTGTGAAAAACCAAGTACAAATATAGGCGTGAGCACTAAGCTGCGAGTAACCAGTATTTCAAGAATATGCTGGCGAGAGCCCGCTAACCAATCCATTTCTTTGGCGCTGTGATGTACGCCATGAAAGCGCCATAATAAAGGGACTTCGTGATAAGCACGATGCACCCAATACTGCATTAAATCGGCCACAAGTATTATTAAAAACAACTGCACTACAAAGGGTGTTTGCTCTATATAACCTTGTACTGTAGATGATACAGCCCAACCAAAACCATAATGTACAAAATGGTTAGTAACAAGTAATACAAAACCAATAATTAAATGATTTACAAAAAAGTGGTTTAAATCACCTCGCCACTCACTACGCAATATTTTTTGCTCTTTCCGATGCGGTAGCAGCTTTTCAATCACAATAAATATGAGTGTTGAGCCGAGTAAGTCTAAAATAAACCAATCGAGCCCTATGTAAGGTGTATCAGAAGCAAATTCGTTTACTTCAACGTTTGGTCCGCCAAACATAATAGCGAGTAAAATAAAAAACCACGCTGTAGCCCCTAAACGCTTATTGGTATTACGTACAAAGTTAAGTAATCCTAAACTGCCCGAGACCAATAATGATGCAAACATAAGCTGACGTAAAAAGTCGACGCTGTAGCTTTTTCTCAGCTCTGGTGTGGTTAAATATTCAGGAAAGTGAAACGCTAATACGCCTAAGCAACTCAGTATTGCTAAAAAGCAGGCTATGTAGCCACTTATGTTGCCCTCACCTATCTGAAGATGATTTGTGCGAAATACTTTTCGCGATAGAGCTCTGATCATTTTTATTATTCCTTGCGTCGTTGAGTTGATTAAATACAACGAAATTCCATTGATTTACACACCCACATATTAACAAAATTTAGGGTATAAAAAATACAAATAGTTCCCTTCTAATTTTGAATTGCAAATATACAGATAAACTAAACGCGAAAAAGCCACGCAATGCGTGGCTTGGTTGGATAAAGCTAAACTTTTACAAGGTCAATTATAAGTACTGACCTAATGCTTTAACTTGGTCTAACATGCGGTTTGAGAAACCCCACTCATTGTCGTACCAAGCCATTACTTTAACTAGTTTGCCATTGGCTTTAGTTTGCGTTGCATCAAAGATAGACGACGCTGGGTTATGGTTAAAGTCGATAGAAACAAGCGGAAGCTCGTTATATTCTAAAATACTCTTCATTGAACCCGTTGATGCTTCTTTCATGATTGCATTGATTTCTTCTGCAGTCGTATCGCGCTTAGTAATAAACGTAAAATCAACTAAAGATACGTTGATTGTTGGTACACGTACCGACATACCGTCTAATTTACCAGCAAGTTCTGGTAATACTAAACCAACAGCTGCCGCAGCACCTGTTTTAGTTGGGATCATAGATTGAGTTGCACTACGAGCACGGTATAGATCTGGGTGGTATACGTCAGATAGGTTTTGATCATTCGTATAAGAATGAATCGTTGTCATACTCCCTTTTTCAATACCTACTGTGTCATTAATTGCTTTTGCAAGTGGTGCTAAACAATTAGTAGTACACGATGCATTTGAGATAATTTGGCTATCAGCGTTAATTACATCGCTGTTTACACCATGAACCACTGTTGCATCCATATCTTTACCTGGAGCAGAAACGATTACTTTTTTAGCGCCTGCTGTAATGTGCTTAGCAGCGTCATCACGTTTAGTGAAAAAACCAGTACATTCTAAAACGATATCTACGTTTAGTGCTTTCCACGGTAAATTTGCAGGGTCGCGTTCTTGCGTTAACGTAATTACGTCGTCATCGATTAGCATAGTGTTATTTTCAAGTGTTACTTTTTTAGAAAATTGACCATGAACTGAGTCATACTGCGTTAAATGTGCATTAACGTTAGCAGGTGCTAAATCGTTAATTGCTACAATTTTAATTTCGCTGTTTTGAGCTGACTCATAAAGTGCACGTAAAACATTTCTACCGATACGGCCGTAACCGTTAATTGCTACATTAATCATTTTAGACTCCTATTTAAGTTCACTTGCTTGGCGAGCAAGCGCTTCAATTGCTTGCCAGTCTTTATTTTCAATTAGTTGTTTATCTAGCATCCACGTACCACCAACACAAATAACGTTGTTAAGCGCTAAATAGTTCGGTGCAGTTGCTAGGCTAATGCCGCCAGTTGGGCAAAAAGTAATATGTGGTAATGGGCCACCGATTGATTTAAGCATTGCTGTTCCGCCTGCAGCTTCTGCAGGGAAGAATTTTAAATACTTAAAACCATGCGACGCAAGTTGCATAACTTCACTTGCAGTTGCAGCGCCTGGTAAAAATGGTATATCTGATGTTTTAGCCAAAGCAATAAGCTCATCGCTAACACCTGGACTCACCATAAAATCTGCACCTGCGGCAACCGAAAGATCAAAGCTTGCTTTATCTACTACCGTACCAGTACCTACATAGGCTTCAGGTACTTCTGCTTTCATCAGCTTTACAGCTTCTGCAGCAATAGGTGTACGTAGTGTTATTTCTAAGGCTTTTAAGCCACCGTTATATAACGCTCTTGCAAGTGGTGCTGCATCTTCTAATTTTTCGATTACAACCACTGGCACTACGGGTGCCGATGCTAAGATTTTTTCAATACTCATTACTTGTTCCTCATTACCCAGTATGGCTAATATTTATTCAAGTCCAAAAGCACTCGCGCCTAAATCGGCACTGCTTACGATATTTCTAAATCCAGTAAATAATTCACGTCCTGTACCAAATGTTGCACTTGGCAGGCTAAGTTCTGCTTCACGTTTAGCAAGTTCTTCGTCGCTAACGTGTACTTTTAATATTCCGTTTGGCGCATCAAGTGTCACTAAATCACCTTCTCGGATTTTAGCAATAACGCCGCCTTCGACTGCCTCTGGTGCTAAGNATGCACCCGACATACGACCGTCAGTAACAATGGCTACTTTGAAGCCTTCATCTTGAAGCGTTGCCATTACTGGCGTTAATTTATGTAGCTCTGGCATACCTTTCGCTTTAGGGCCTTGCTCTTTTAGCACGGCAATAAAGTCTTGGTTTAATTCGCCACGCGTGTATGCGTCTTGCAGAGCACTTTGTGAGCTAAATACTTTTGCAGGAGCAGTAACAACTTGATGTTCAATAGCAACAGCTGACACTTTAATAACAGCTTTACCTAGGTTACCCGTTAGAAGTTGCAGACCACCTTGCTTACTAAATGGGTTACTCACTGGGCGAAGTACTTCTTCATCGTGCGAGTTTGCTGGGCAATCTACCCATTTAACTTTAGTTGGGCCAGTTGAGTCGCTCATGATCAAGCTATCGTCTTTATCCAAACGAGGCTCTGTCATGTATGGTGCTAAACCATCGCCAAGCATTGTTTTAACGTCTGTATGTAAGTAACCAGCGCTTGCTAGTTCTCGCATTAAGAAACCCATACCGCCAGCTGCTTGAAAGTGGTTTACATCAGCTGAGCCGTTAGGGTAAATACGTGTAAGAAGTGGTACAACTTCTGATAAGTCAGACATATCTTTCCACGTAACCTGAATGCCCGCAGCTTTTGCTATCGCAACAATATGGATTGCATGGTTAGTAGAACCACCTGTAGAAAGTAGACCCACTAAACCATTTATAATCGTTTTTTCGCTGATCACATCGGCTAAACACGGGCTTTCTTTATCATCTGTAAGCTGCTTAAGCATTGTTTCTACAGCATTACCTGTAAGACCATCGCGAAGCTCAGTGTAAGGATTAATAAACGAGCTACCTGGAAGGTGTAAACCCATTATTTCCATCAACATTTGGTTTGAATTGGCAGTACCGTAGAACGTACATGTACCTGCGCTGTGATAAGACGCACTTTCAGCTTCGAGTAAGTCTTCGCGGCTCACTAAACCTTGTGCAAACTTTTGGCGAATACGTGCTTTTTCTTTATTCGGAATACCTGATTGCATTGGACCTGCTGGTAAAAAGAACACAGGTAAATGACCAAACGACAATGCACCAATTAATAAACCAGGAACAATTTTGTCACAAACGCCTAAACAAAAAACACCATCAAACACATCGTGCGAAAGAGAAATTGCTGTAGACATAGCAATTACATCGCGAGAAAAAAGTGAAAGTTCCATGCCGTCACGCCCTTGCGTAACACCATCACACATTGCAGGCACGCCACCAGCAACTTGAGCTGTAGCATCGTATTTTGTTGCAATATCTTTAATTAAATCTGGGTAGTCTTTGTATGGCACATGAGCCGATAACATATCGTTATATGAGTTGATAATAGCAAGATTTGGCTGCTCATCAGCCTTTAAGCGCGCTTTGTCATCACTGCTACATGCAGCCATAACATGGGCTATATTTCCGCAACCTAAACCGGCACGAACTCTTGTTTGTTTTTTTGCGTGCGAAATGCGA
This sequence comes from Pseudoalteromonas sp. TAE79, assembly GCF_000498015.1. Taxonomy (NCBI): domain Bacteria; kingdom Pseudomonadati; phylum Pseudomonadota; class Gammaproteobacteria; order Alteromonadales; family Pseudoalteromonadaceae; genus Pseudoalteromonas; species Pseudoalteromonas sp. TAE79. The sequence goes on along the minus strand of NZ_AUTL01000061.1, from coordinate 8,246 downwards.
TCTAAATAATCTTGACGGGTATTTTTACTGCGTTCGATAACGCGCTGGGTAACTTCTTGAATACGAGGATGTAACATAATTTAACTCATCTCTATTAGTTAGAGGATAAAGGCTCAGTAGCAACTACAGACTCCACGTAAATAACTGTACTGAGCATCTTTGATTTACCCGTTCAAAGGTACGCTACCAGGGAGCCTCTCACAACAACCCTGACACCGGTGTCACTGTATTAACGCATAGCAATGACACCGGTGTCAACCCCGGGTAACAAAAATAGTTTAATATTTTAACATGACCAAATAATGACCTAATTGATTTTTAGGCACAAACCATGTTTTAGCAAGTTCAGAGTAAAAAAAAGCCCGAATAAGCGTCACTCATATTCGGGCTACTGTGAAAGTGTTTTAAACTCACTATTTTATTGCTGAGGTAGACTCACGTGTAATCAAGCGCGACTCAAGCGTTACCTGATACGGCTGCTCTTGTGGTTGAGCTATGTGTGAAATAAGTTGTGTTACGGCTTGTTTAGTCATTTCTTCAACGGGCTGTGCAATCGTTGTTAACCCAGGCCAAATATGACGTGCAATGGGTGCATTATCAAACCCAGCTATTGAAATGTCATCAGGCACTTTTAATTGGCGCTGAGTTGCTAATTTAAGTACGGCTGCCGCCATGTAATCGTTTGATGCAAATACAGCGGTTGGCCTAGGGGATAAATCTAATATGCTACGTGCACTATCTACACCTGAGTGATAACTAAAGTTACCCTCCTCTACTAAGCGCTCATCAAATTCTATACCATGGCTTGCAAGTGAACGCCTGTAACCTTTAAAACGTTGTTGCGTGGCACTGTGATCTGGGTGCCCTTTAATAAAGGCTATAGATTTATGACCGAGGTTAATTAAATGCTCGGTAATCTCAAATGCGCCTTGCTCGTCGTTACTACGCACTGAAATTGAATCATCTTGTAGTAAAGCTGATGCAACTCTTGCATAAGGAATTTTTTTAGATTTTAAAAAAGAAGCAAGCTCAGCAAAATCACCAAAAGGAGGTGTTAGCACAATACCATCTAATCGAGAAGTTTGTAGTAATTGCTCAATATTATTTATAAGTGCTTCACCACGAAACTCACAAGGGTGTATCAATAAATTATAGTTGTTTTCTTTACACGCTTCTAAGGCGCCCGTTTGCACTCGGGTAATATAACTTTTACTTGGGTTATCGTATAAACAGCCAATAATAAAGCTACGATTTTGTGCAAGACCTCGTGCAATTGGATTTGGGGTGTAATCAAGCTCTTTAAATACCGCAAGCACCTTTTCTCGGGTGGCGGCACTTACATTAGGCTCATTGTTTAACACGCGTGAGACGGTTTTTTTAGAAACCCCTGCATGGCTTGCTACACTATTTATGGTTACTTTTTTCATCTATCCATTATCCAAATACAACCTGTAAGACCAAAGCCCTATTTGCTATTGTGTAAACACGCAGCAGCGCCAATAAGCGGTATGTTGTCTTGTGTTACGAGTGTTACAGGGATTTGTCCTGCGTACTGCGACATAATACCCTTTTGCGAAAATCGTTCAACAAAACGACTCTCAAGAAGTCTTGCTTGCATACGAGGTAGTATTCCACCGCCAATAAATAATCCACCTAAGGCGCCATAAACAACCGCTAAATCACCAGCAACACTGCCAATCCAATCACAAAACTGGTTTAAGGTTGCATCACACACATCACATTCACCACTATTTGCAAGGCTGCTAATTTGTGCGGCATCTAAATTTTTAGCTGTTACACCCTTAACCGCAGACATTGCTTTGTATAAATGCGTTATGCCAGGACCTGAGAAAACAGTTTCGATAGAAACATGGGGATGATCTTTTCTTAATTCATTCAATAATAAAGTATCGAGTTCATTAACAGGTGCAAGTGATATATGCCCCCCTTCTGAACTCAACACTGCGGTAGATTGGGACGTTCTAACTAAGCACGCGGCACCAAAACCAGTACCTGGACCTATAACACCAATGTTTGCGTTATCATCAGCTTGACCTGATTTAACAATGACATTTTGTTTAGGATCTAAGTAAGGGGCAGCGTAAGCAAAGGCAGCAAAATCATTAATGACTTCAAGTTGTTGTAAATCAAAATGAGTTTTAAATTCACTGACGCTAAAATGCCAACCTAAATTGGTTAAATGCACTTGCCCGGCTTTTATTGGCCCTGCAACGGCTAAACATGCGCGTTTGGGTGCAATATGTGGGACTGTTTGTAAATATTGCTCGAGCGCACTTTCAAGTGAACCAAAATTAGCACTAGGGAATATATTAATGTGCTCTATTATAAATTGGTTAGTGTCTTCATTAAAACCAGTTATTAAAGCAAAGCGGGCATTAGTGCCGCCAACATCAGCAACTAAGATGGGATCAAATTGGGCAGAAGCGTTTGGGCTCATAGTATTATCTCTTTTGTTAAGCGACTCATGCTTATTATTTTACAATGGTGTACCATTGTTATTTATACTTTGAGCTATCACCTCAAAGTAGCTATCACAGTAAAAAATGCTGCCTATAAAGATATAGACAGCGAATACGTTTTGACAACAAAATGATAAAACACTGACATTATGACACCGGTGTCAGGAATTTATCAATAAAAATATACGTTAATTCACAAAAAGCTTGAAATTATTCATCAATAAACGAAAATGACACAATTATTTATCAATTTAATTAAGTTGTAACAATGAAAGGTAAAGCTACCTCATTTGATATTGCCCACTATGCAGGGGTATCTCAATCGACTGTATCTCGCGCTTTACGTAACAGCCACCTTGTTAATGAAGAAACACGCAAGCGTGTTTTCGATATAGCCAAAAAGCTTAATTATAAAGTTGATAAAAATGCGAGTAACCTTCGCACTCAACAAAGTAGTACGCTTGCATTATTGTTGTTTGAAGATCCCACTTCTGACGAGTCCCAAATAAATCCTTTCTTTTTAGCCATGCTTGGCAGCATTACCCGTGCTTGCGCTAAAGAAGGTTACGATTTATTAGTATCATTTCAATCGGCCAGTGCTGATTGGCAAGCAGACTATGAAGACAGCCACAGAGCCGATGGCATTATTTTACTCGGGTATGGCGATTACATTGATTACCAACCAAAATTTAACACCTTACTTGAACAAAATACTAAGTTTGTTTGCTGGGGTGCAACGGTAGATAACCGTCCCGATTTAACTGTTTGTTGTGATAACTACGGTGGCGGTAAGCTCGCCGCTGAGCACTTTATTGCGCATAGCAGAACTGATTGCGCTTTTATTGGTGATGCATCTGATCACAGTCCTGAATTTTTTAGTCGATTTCAGGGTTTTAAGGATGAGCTATTGGCTAACAACGTTAAAATAAATGAGCGTAAAATGGCTAATGCTATCTCTACTGAAGAATCTGGCTATCACGCCACACGCTCACTAATTGCTAATAATATTAAATTTAACGCCTTATTTGCTGCAAGTGACTTAATTGCTATAGGGGCTATACGCGCACTTAAAGAAGCAAATATCAACGTGCCGAAAGATGTTGCGGTTGTCGGCTTTGATAACATAGCCATTGCAAGTTATGTAAACCCACCCCTAACTACAATAGAGCAAAACACCACTATTGCTGGGCAAATGTTAGTAGAGAACCTATTAAAACTGATACGTGGTGAAGAAGTTCAAAGCACCCTGTTGCCTCCTATTCTCATTCCTAGAAGTTCAAGCTGAGCCGGGCTGATAAAATAAAGTAGAATTTATAAACGGTTTTAATTGGAAGTTACAACGACACTAATTTATTCAGTATATTTTTATCTATTCATTTCACTTTTCTTTCTGATCTATTCATATCTCATAAAAATTCAAAATTTAGATATAAAAAAAGCCTCTAACGAGGCTTTTATTAAACAACTTTTAACTCATACTAACAAGTTATTAAAAATCGTAAGACGCTGATAATTGAATTCTACGAGGAGACTGGTAAGACTGAGCTAAACCAAATGTAGCATTTCCATCGCCAGCAGCTATTTCTGCAGCTTCGTCGTAACGAGTTTCAGTAGCAGCATCAAATACGTTAAATACATCCATAGCTAAACGAACTTTCTGATCGTTAAAGCGAAGGTTATAAGTAAAGTTAAGATCTAAACGTGCTGTCCATGGTGTAGTACCCATGCTGCCACGAGGGAAACGTTTGTCACCTACATAGTAAGTATCACCATATTGGTATTGATCAGGATCTGGAGTATAACCTTGACCTAAAGCAGTCCAAGGACGTCCAGATGCGATATTAACATTAGCACCAATTAAGAAGTCTTCTGTAACAGCAAAAGCACCATAAATTTTAATGTTATGACGACGATCTGCAGGTAGATTACCATTAGCACCATCCATTAAATAAGGGTAATCCCAATCTTGCGTAAGACCTGCATCATCCTGACCATTATCAGATTTAACAAAACCTTCTGTATTACCATAGTTGTGAGACCATGTGTATAGCGCTTTTAAAGACCAAACCTGATCCCATGTTTTCTCTAATGTTAAATCAACTGATGCATATTTACGCTTAGCATCCGGGTAACCTAACTCTTCTGCACTAAAGCTATATTCTTCAGTGGTGCCGTCACCATCAAGATCGAAATTGAAAGTAGCGCCATTACCAGGGTTAAATAAGAACCAGTTTTCACCTAAATATTCACCATTTTCATCATTAAAGATATAAGAACCATCATCAATTTGATCACCTAAAACACGGTAAGTTGCCTTGATACCCCATGACCAATCATCATTAATTGCTGCTTGATAACCAATCATATACTCATCGTTATACATTGGTTCAAGATCTTTATCAGATAAGGTATTTGATGGTTTCGCAGTACCGTCACCACCATTAGAAATAGCAGGATCACCTAGCTGAGTACCTAAACCTACAGGAGTACCGTCAGCATTTAACCCTTCAAAAGCGTACCAAGTTTGGATATACGTTTCTGCACCCGCTAAACGAATATTTGTATTAGCTGCTACCGGTAGGTAATAACGACCAGCAGTGAAGAATAACTTACTATCGCCATCTCCATTAATATCCCAAGAACCACCTATACGAGGGGCAATTTGGTTATCAATAGAAACAAACTCTTCGCCATCTGCATTGTAGTTAGTAAAGCTATCATTACGGAGGCCTAATGTTAATGTTAAATCTTCAGTAACTGACCATTGATCTTCAATATAAATAGCCCAGTTTTCTACTTCAAACGAACCGCCATTTTTATAATCGCGTACACGTGTTGTCTTCATTTCTTCAGGTAAGACATAACCATTAGCCAGCCTTGCGCCTTCTTCATATGTACGATAATAGTAGTAAACGCCACCAGAGTTTTGTGTTGTTGAATCAGCTGTATTAGTTTCAGAATCATAGCCAAATCTTAACGTATGCTCATCGTTTAGGTAGTAATCAAAGTCAACTCGCAATTGCTCGCGTTTATCTTCATTTTCACCAACGGTAAAGTTTACATAACATGTAGTATCCTCACCTAAATCGGCATCATAACCTGTAGGACAATCATCGAAGTCTGAGTAATCAGTTTCTGAAAACTTAACTTGGCCAAACATTGCTGACATACTTAGATCATCTGTAAGGTTACCAGTATAGCGAACTGCAAAACTTTCTCCGCCTCGCTTATGATAAGCTGTGCCACCATCTACAGTATAATTACCATTTCCTTGAGGATCTGAAATTGTTTTTTCTGAATAAGTGCGTTTATCACTAAAGCCCCAAAGCATTAGTTGATGATCTTCGTTAATATTCCAATCAAAACGAGCTAGATAATATGGGTCATCATCTTTTTCAACTGTTAAATCTGTTTGAGACGCATTACCGTATTCGTAGTCATTATCTCTTGCAGTATAAATACCATAGAAAAATAATGTGTCTTCAACTATCGCACCTGAAGCATAAATACTTGTTTCAAATGAATTGTCGTAGTCGTCTTGGTTATTAACATATAAATCACCAATACAATGCCCGTCTGCATCTTCACAACGATCATTTTGCTTGTAAAGTGAGTTAGGAGCTTGCTCGCTTAACGAGTCAGATGAATAAATCGTTTCAACACCAAAGTGAAAATCATTAGAACCAGACTTAGTAACTGATGAGATTAATCCACCAGTGGTACGCCCGAATTCTGCAGAATAACCACCTGTTTTAACTTGGAAGCTATCGTACGCTGTGAATGGGATTGTTGCACCACCAAGACCATTACGGAAATTAGTCATATTTAGACCATTCACGTAATAAGCATTTTCAGCTACAGAAGCACCACCAAATGAAGCTTGGTCGCCAAAACGACTGTCCCCTTCAGTTGCGCCAGGCGCAAGCAATGCTACTGAAGTTACAGAGCGAGATATTGGTAAAAGTTCTAGTTCTTCAGAACTAATATTTAATGAAGATTCTGATGCAGAAACATCTATTGCGCGAATAGAACCACCTACAACAGCAATTCTTTCGATATTACCTGTAGTTAGTGGAATTTCAATAAGAGCTGTTTTACCAACTCCTATAACAACATCTTTAACTTGAGCTTGGTCAAAACCAGCTTGAGAAACGACAATATTATATTTACCAACTGGTACCTGTTTTAGATCGAACTCGCCGTTCGAATCTGCAATAAGCGTTTTTGAATAGCCTTTCGTGTCATCTGTTATTGTTATTGATGCACCCGCTAGTGAAACACCTGACTGAGCCGTTAAGCTACCTTTGATAGCGCCGTTAACGTTATCTGCCATTGCTGGCATTGCCGCACTTAACGTCATTGCAACTGCTGCAGCAGTAAATGAGCGTTTAAATGTCTTAGAAAAATTATGGTTCATCTTGATTTATCCCTAGATAATTAGATTTTTATTTTTTATGTATTTCATCAAATACTTTATATAACGGTTACTTATTTAAAGTATTTAATCCCCCTTGATCTATAAGGGGAAATAAATTTATAACACAACAAAAACAAACTTGCAAACAACTTGCAAACAAAATGCGACGGAAATTAACAGAAAAACCGTCACCAAAAACAATAAATTAACAGAAAAACAAAGGTAAAACCCAAAAATAGAATAGTAAACATATTATTCACAAACCCCAATATGCATACTTATCTACGTGACTAATAAACAGCATCAAAAAACACAGACTAGGATCAGCAAAAAAGGACCCTAAATCTAAAGAAGAAACAGAAATCACACAAATAAGTTATGACTTTCTAGAACATATAATAGTGATTAGTTAGCATAAATATTCAAAGCAGATTTATCTCAGCCCACATTATTGCAAAAAAACAAAATTAATTTTAATTAAAAAAAAGCTTCAAATAGAAGCTTTTTTCATATTTCGTAATTTTATAAAACCTAATTAAGAGACTCGGCAACTACAGGATAATAATCCCAAACTTGTTTATCACTGAGTGAGCGTACAAGCTTGATATATTCTGCGTGTGTCCAAGCTAGAGGTGTTGCTGAGTTTGTACCCTCGCCTAACTCATAACCTGCTTTATTTACGCCTACGCCATCCCATACTTGCTCCGGTAGCATCATGCCGCTATTGGCAAACTGCTCTAATCCTTTAACGTAACTATTTTTAATGTCCACTTGTTTTGCATCATCAAGCGCATTATTTGCATTTGCAGCTGCTATTTCATAATGCCCGCGCTCACCTGTAAAAAATGGCCATACCCGACCACGTTGGCCTGGCGTGTTGCTCCCGCTTTCGGCGTAGTTAGTACCTGTGGTTTCATCTTCGCCGTAACCGTCGTTACCATAACGGCGATAGCCTGCAAATGTGCCGCTACCATCGGTAAAGTTAAAGCTGTATTTCACTTGTAAGTTATCTTCAAGCGTTTCGTCGTCATACTCAGGCAGGGTTTTAACTATACTTGAATCGTTGGCACCTCTTACTCCATAGCGGACTAATTCTAAAAAACCACCGTCTAAAATCTGCTTTTTGTTAAAACCTTCACGGCCATTGTTGGCGTTAATTTTAGTATTAGAGTTAGCGTCGGTGTCTTGACCTATACGAATAAAATACTCGCCATCGGTGCTATCACCTTTTAAATTACCTTCGGTGGTAAACATTTGCGATTCTATATTACTGTTGTACTTTTTAGCCGTTGCTAAATAGCGATCTGCATTTTGAGTATCACCACTGAGTGTTGCTATGTCACTGGCTG
>NZ_AUTL01000060.1:0-19533 GCF_000498015.1 Pseudoalteromonas sp. TAE79 | reverse complement strand
CAGCCGTTGTAGAGGGAGAATAACCACTTTGCTCTTCCCAGCGCTCTTGCTGTGTTGCAGGTGGAGTGATTTGCATGTCGTTCCATAAAATTTTAGCTCTTCCGCCATCAACTAAAAAGTCAGCTGCCGGTTTTAGCATGCGTGCGTACCAATCTTTAAGTTCGTTATCACTTAGTACGTTTGCTTGATGTAACTTCCACGCGAGCATAATTGGCATAGCCGTTTGATCTAGCTGTACCCCTACCCATTCAAGTTCACCGTCAACATGTGTTTTTTGTAAAAACCAGCCAATGTCGCCATTGTTACCGGGAGTTTTGCTAGTAACTTGTACTTTTTCAAGGTATTCGAAGGCCGTTTTTGCAGTGGCTGTATCGCCTAAGGCCATAAACGCCATAGCTACTTGATAAAAGTCACGAACCCATACCGCTTTGTAACCTGTAGAACCCTCTTTGGCTGAAACAGTTTCACCCCAAGGATTAGAAAGTGAAGCAATGAGCGCACCCGCATTGGTTTTGTCCTCTTGTGCCTTTAGCACCATTGCACTGGTATAAAGTAGCTTACCGTCATCGGCTGTTTGATTAACCATGGCGTTTAATGGCTCAAGGCTTTGTAAATAATCTTCCCAGCCTAGCGCTTCACCTTTACCGTTGTAGGCATCAAGCACATTTTGATAACCTTTAGATAAGCTCTGTGCACCTTGTTGATGGCTTTGCTGCTGAGTTTTACCAAAGCTTAGTGCTAAATCAAATGTGGTATTACTATCGATATTACCAAGCTCTGCCAGCAGAGTGACGTTACCTGCCTTATCGTCAGTGTTTGAATATTGTTTGCTTAGTGTGTGTTGTTTTTTAAGTGAGGTGATACCATCGCTCACACCTGTAAAGCCTACACTTTGCATTTTGAATGGCGTAGATGATTGCAACGTTAAAAAGTTATCGTCTTCCCAGGCAACTAAGCCTTGCTCAGTGGTTTTTGCAAAATCACCTAAGCCGTTGTTGTTTATATAAGGGTTAACAGCAACATACGCTCTCACGCCTTTAAGTGATGTATTAAAAATACTGCGTACAAACAATGTTTGTCCGCCTGGATCGGTGAATATGTGTTTTTCGAGGGTAAAACGCCCTTGCTTATCTGTGCTTGTTACTTTGTAAGCAAGCGATAGTGGTCTACCTTTATCGTCTTTATGTAAGTAATCAATTGTAACGTCTAAGTCGTCAGCTTCAGTGACTGTAAAGTCTTTACCGGTTACTACAAACTGCATATCTTTGATTTGTGCTTGGTGAATGAGTCCAAACATAGTTTCGGTGATCATACCTTTAGCAATTGAAAACCATACTTTTGATACTTCACCTGTCGCAGCGTTGTTACTATACTGGCCGTTTTGGTATTGCTCAAAAGAAGTACCAATTCCGTTTTTACCCGCGTAAGCCCAAAATGGTTCAGCACCTGGTGCGCCAGGAGCGGCTGAAACTGTAGCGTCAATATTTTCGTTATTCGTATTTTGTGCACCACAGGCTGTTAAACCCAAAGTTAAAAGAGCGGTGGTAATAAGGTTATATTTTTTCATTGTGTGACCCTTAGTTTGAATTTTTAACGCGCATTACAGCAATTGCAGCAACAACGAATGATGCAGCACCAATTAATAATGCGTAAATAGGCTGATTAGAAAATACGTGGCGTAAAATAAGCCCTAAAATACTAGCGGCAAGCAATTGCGGTATAACAATAAAGAAGTTAAAAATACCCATATACACGCCCATTTTGTTACTCGGTAGTGCATTACTTAACATTGCATAAGGAAGCGATAAAATAGAAGCCCATGCAAAGCCAATGCCTATCATTGGAATAAGGAGCATTTTTGGATCTGTTATAAACATAAAGCTCGCAAGGCCCAATGCGCCTAGTAATAAGTTAAAGCAATGCGCGCCTTTTAATCCCATTTTTTTAACTAAAAACGGAATACACATAGCAGCAATAGCCGCAAAGCCATTGTAAGCTGCAAATAAAATGCCGACCCAATCAGCCCCATCGTTAAAGGCTTTACTTGTTGCATCACTGCTGCCGTAATGAAAGCTTGTTACTGCTGCTGTGGTGTATATCCACATAGCAAATAACGTAAACCAGCTAAAAAACTGCACCCAAGCAAGCTGCTTCATTGCCTCTGGCATGGTAAATACATCTTGTACTACTTGGTAAAAACCGCCTTGTATTTTGTTAGCAGCCTTTAATGCGCTTGCTATCCACTGCACAATACCAAACGCTAGTAAGCCACCAGCAAGTAGGTATAACTCTTTTTCAAGCGATAAACCCATTACTAAAGCAAGTGTTGCTAAACCTAACACCACAAAAATAATGGCACCTTTATTGAAGTTGATATCTACTAATGCGATGTTAGTCGGTTTGGCAGTGTGGTTTTCAAAAGCAGCTAATTGCTCAGGGCTATATTCTTTGGTTCGCATAACTGTCCAGAGAACTGCAACTAGCAATACAACCCCACCCCAATAAAATGAATATTTAACAGATTCAGGGATTTGCCCTGGCGCAGCGGTATTACTTACGTCAAACCAATTGGTCATCATCCATGGTAGTGCTGAGGCTAATACCGCACCAATACCAATAAAAAAGCTTTGCAAGCCATAGCCCGTAGCACGTTGTTTTTCTGGCAGGTTATCGCCTACAAGTGCTCTAAAAGGTTCCATAGTGACGTTGATTGATGCATCCATAATCCACAACATACCTGCAGCAATCCAAAGGGTTGGTGAATGCGGCATGATAAAGAGTGAGATAGTAGTAAGTACTGCCCCAATGAAAAAGAATGGACGTCGACGACCAAAACGCCCCCATGTTTTATCACTCCAATAACCAATTATTGGTTGCACTATTAAACCTGTTAGCGGTGCTGCAACCCATAAAATAGGAATATCATCAACTTGTGCGCCTAGGGTTTGAAAAATACGGCTCACATTGCCGTTTTGTAGTGCAAAACCAAATTGAATGCCTAAAAAGCCAAAGCACATATTCCATATTTGCCAAAAACTTAGATTTGGTTTGTTGCTGTCATAATTATTATTTTGATTATTCATGATTAGCCTTATTAGTTAAAACTGCGCTACTAAATGCATCTAGCGAAAGCATAAGCTTTGTAACTTCTTTGTCAGTGATGATCTTTACCGTTTTTTGTTCAAGTAAGTCGTGTAGCGGTTTATTTCGCTCAAAGGTATTTGCTTGCTCTGGTGTTAAATTAATTAATACCGTTTGTGGCTCCCCACTAAAATTACTAAAAACATAAATAGATTGCTGTCCCAGCGTGCGTACAAAACCAACAACGCGCTCGCTACCACTAACCGAAAGCGCTGTCATGGTTCCACCTACAACAGCGGGTAAACTATTAAGAGCCATTATTGCTTTATAATAATCACGAAGTGATGCTTGTTCGCTCGTTAAGTTAGCGCCGTCAAATTTGCCTTTATTCATCCATGCTTGATGCGCTGGTACACCAATGTAATCAAAAATGCTGGTGCGAGTAGGCGTTCCAAAACCTGCGTTTTCAGATCCGTCCTCTCCCACATCTTGGGCAAAATATAATAAAGTGGGTGCGCGACTAATTAAGCTAGAAACTACCATTGCTGGTTTCCCCCAGCGTGCATCACCTGCAAAATCAGGGCTAGCAATGCGTTGTTCGTCGTGATTTTCTAAAAAGTGCAGCATGTGCGCTTCAATATCAGTAACTTGGCTTTGGGCTGCAAAAATAGTATTGGCAGCTTGCTTATTCTGCATAATGGCTTTTAATGTGTCGTAAAAGCCGACTTTGTCATACAAGTAATCCATTTTTCCTTGCTGAATATACGCTCTGTACATTTGTGGGTTGTAAACTTCAGCCAATAAAAACGCATCGGGCTTTTGCATTTTTATTGATGAATTTAAAAAGCTCCAAAATTCAACCGGCACCATTTCGGCCATATCGTACCTAAAACCATCAACGCCTTTATCAAGCCAGTAAAGAGTGATATCTCTAAATTTATACCAGCTATTAGGCAGTTCCTTATTTTGCCAAAACGCATAATGAGCGCGATAATCTTGGTTTTCTAACTCTTTAGGTAATACAGGAAAGTCATAGCTGCCATCAGGCTTAACGCCATAATTCACTCTTACGGTTTCGTACCAATCGTTAATATCTGGCTTGGGTGCACGCGCGCCATTCCCCGTCCATTTCGCTGGCGTTTCATCAAAAAAACCGTCAGCTAAAGGGTGAGTATTACCCCCTAAAACTGTATAGCTTTGTGATGTTGGAACCTGAAAAGACTGACCTGGTACATAATAAAAGTTATTATTTTTATCGTACTCTTTGCTGGTGTCGTCTTGCTCACCAAAGTCTTTTATTCCTTTGGGTTTTGCTACTGATTTATAATTACGAGCCACATGGTTAGGTACAATATCTATAACCACTTTCATGCCATGCTCATGAGTGCGCTCAATCAGATCACTAAACTCACCCATTCTATTAGTCACATTTATGGCTAAATCTGGGTTTACGTCGTAGTAATCTTTTATTGCATAAGGTGAACCTGCACGGCCTTTAACTACATCAGGGTCGTCTTGCGTAATCCCATACTCGGTATAATCGCCCACTAGCGCATGATGTAAAACACCGGTATACCAAACATGGGTCGTACCCAATTCTTTAATACCTTTAAGTGCAGCATCGTTAAAGTCGGTAAATTTACCTACGCCATTTTGCTCTTTTGTACCCCAGGGCACATTCGCGGTCTGTGTGTTACCAAATAAGCGTGTAAATACTTGGTATACAACAGGCTTTGTTAACTCATTTTGTGCCTGTTTAGGCGCTTGCTGTTGTTCGGTTTCATTATTGTCTGAGCACGCACTTGTTATAAGTGCGCTACACAGTAATGCGGGTACATAAACTGATTTTTTCATTGTGTGTCTTTTTGTCAGTAGTGTTATAGCTTTATACTAAAGATATCTGCAGCAACCATACAGTTGCTGCATACGTATTCACTTAAACATTCACGGCGTATTAATCACTAATACCGTAGCAGTCATTGGCTCTAAGTTAATACTGTTAGTTAGTTTAAAAGTGTGTTGTGTGAATAATGCCTGCACATTGGCATTTTTTGGTATAACTTCTTGCATGTAATCAAGATTATGCTTTTGTGTTACTTTGTTTTTATTCATAAAAACTAATACTGTTTGCGTATCACTAACGCGAGCATAACTATAAACACCATTGTTCGGACTGAAATGAACGAGCTTACCCTTTGCAAGCGCCGGGCTTTGCTTTCTAAAGTTAAGTAGCGTGCTTATAGTCTTGTGCATATCGCGCTGATTTTTACTTAACCCGACTCCAGTAAACGCATTAGCGTTTTGATTTTTGAACCCACCTGGAAAATCAATGCGTATATCACCATGATCTTTACTCGGCGTATTATCCAATAATATTTCGGTTCCATAATATATTTGAGCAATGCCGCGCGTTGTTAAAAACAAAGTCATCGCCATTTTAGTTTTAGCTAAGTCTTGCCCAAATTCCGTATATAAACGGCTCATATCGTGGTTATCAGCAAACACCATAATGTTATTGGTGTCTGGGTATAAAAAATCGTTAGCTAATGACTGATATACTTTAACCCAGCCTGTGCTCCAACTTTCATCTTCATTTAAAGCTCGAATTACCGCCTCTTGCAACGAAAAGTCCATCACACTGGGTAAGCTTGACACATACCCATCTTGATTTACTTTACCGCGCTGCCAATACGACGCTATTGCAGGGTTTGAAGTCCACTCTTCGCCAACAATATTAAAGTGTGGGTATTCATCCATAATGGCCTTGGTCCAATCACTTAAAAATGCTTTGTCTGAGTAAGAGTAAGTATCAACTCGAATACCGCTTAAATCTGCGTATTCAATCCACCAAATTGCATTTTGAATTAAATACTCATTTAATAATGGTTGGCGCTGGTTTAAATCGGGCATGCTAGCGACAAACCAACCATCGCTAAACTGGCGTTTATCGTAGTTACTTGCGTGTGGATCTTGAATTGTTTGGCGCGCATGGCTTGTGGCATTTTTACCATTTTCAAACTGCCCATTAAAGTTAATCCAATCTTGAGTTGGTTTATCCTTCATCCACGGGTGCTCAGCACCAAAGTGATTAAGCACCATATCCATAACAAGCCCAATGCCCTGCTCTTTAGCCTTTATTGATAACGTTTTATACAACTGGTTTGAACCCATACGTGGATCAACGTTGTAAAAGTCTGTAATCGCGTAACCATGATAAGAGTAATCAGGCATGTTGTTTTCAAGCACAGGTGTTAGCCAAAGCTGTGTCACGCCTAGATTATTTAAATACGGCAGCGCATTAATAACACCTTGAATATCCCCTCCATGTCGCCCGCCTTTAAAACCTGGATTTACAGCTTCTAGCATGCTTTTAACGGTGTCATTTGTGGAGTCGCCATTTACAAAGCGATCTGGGTTAATTAAATATAAAGCATCTGCACTTGTGAAACCTTGGCGTTGCGCGCTATTTTTATCTCGGGTAAATAAAGGAAACTCAAAGCTATGCGCTGTATTAGTGCTGTTAAACTTGAGCGTTCCTGCTTTGGCGTTATCGCTAATATTTAAATGAAGGAAAGCATAATTAGGGTTGTCGGTACGTGTTACGTTATTAAGTTCAACCCCTTTATACTTATCTAATTTAAATTCTTCGTTAGCTATATTTTGCTCATGCACGAGTACTGTAATGTTATTTTTATTCATTCCGACCCACCAATTGGCAGGCTCTACATTAAGTGCATAACTAAAGCTTGGTAAGCTACATGCGCTTACTAGTAAAAGTGTGTTTAAAAATCGCATTGTTATACCTTTTTAATGCTGGCTAAAAAATTCTGGTGAGTTGGTAGCTGCGCAACTGTTGAGTTTATCAATGTTTTTAAAGTAGAGAATAAATCGCTCAGTTGATCATCACTTAGCGAATCAACAATACTGTTATAGTCATTAGGGATAAGTCCTTGCCCAATCATGACTTGCTGCCAAGCAACCTCAGCGAATAGCTCATCGTCTTCCCGCACTACTTTGCCTGTTTGTTTAAATAAACTCAGTTTATGGGTAAGGGAATTTGGTATATCCATTTGCATGCATTGACGCCAAAACGGGGTATCTTCTCGCTCGGTGAGTTTATAATGCAAAATAATAAAATCGCGTATATGCTCTATTTCAATAACGCTTTGTTTATTAAACTCCGTTACTAACGCATCACTAATGCCATTATGTGGAAATAGTTTAATTAAGCGTGTAACCGCAGTTTGAATTAAATGAATACTGGTTGACTCAAGCGGCTCTAAAAATCCACTTGAGAGGCCAACCGACACCACATTTTTATGCCATTGCTTTAAGCGCCGACCTGTTTTGAATTTTATAATACGGGGCTCTGTAATTGACTCAGCGGGTAAGCTTTTTAGCAGTAACTGCTTAGCATCATCATCTGACAAGTATCTACTGCAATAAACAAGGCCATTGCCAATACGATTTTGCAGTGGTATTTGCCATTGCCAACCAGCACTATGTGCAATAGATCGCGTATAAGGTTTTAGCTCATTGGTACTTTGCGTTTGAACAGCCACTGCACTATCACATGGTAAGTAATGAGACCAATCAATAAACCCTGTATTAAGTGTTTGCTCAATTAACAAGGCACGCAGCCCGGTGCAATCTATAAATAAATCACCACTAATTTGACTATCGTTATTAAGTGTTAGGCTTTTAATATTGCCTGTATAGCATTGTTCAACATGGTCTATTTTTGCATCTATATGTTTAACACCGCGCGATATAGCCAACTTTTTTAGATATTCAGCGTAAAGCGTCGCATCAAAATGATATGCGTAACTCAGCCCAGGTAGTTGAGTATTTGGGATGGTATTTAAAGGGGCAAACCTATGCTGTTTAGCCGCTTGGTAATTGAGTGAAAAATCCCATAGTTCGTCTTCGCAGCCCGTAACTTGGCCTTTTAACCAAAAATTATAAAAGGGAAAATCTTTACCAAACGAGCCAAACGCATGCATGTAGCTATGCGATTGGGTTTTCCAGTTTTCGAACTCTATACCTAATTTTATTGAAGCATTAGTGGCATTAATAAAATCTTGCTCGTTTATACCCAGCGCGTTATTAAGTTGAATAATAGGCGGTATTGTTGCTTCACCCACTCCTACCGTACCAATAGCTGATGATTCTATTAGTGTGATATTAATTACTTTACCTAACACTTTATTAAGCAGTGCTGCTGTTATCCAGCCTGCGGTACCACCGCCTGCAATTACCACGTGTTTTATTGGTTTCATATTATTATCCACGTTTTATTAAATTTAAGTACGGTTAAAAAGTTAGGTAAACTAGCTATAAAAAAGCCCCTGTAACACAAATTACAAGGGCTTCTACACACAGTTTTTATTATAGCTTGTAGCTAAAGCCTAACAAGTAAGTGCGACCGTAATCTTGGTAATCACGTACTTGTAAAGCATTGTCGCCTGAAAGCGACGTAAACGGTTCTTCGGTCAGGTTTTGTACTTGGAACTGAATTGATAAGCCTTCAAGGCTCTCTATACCTGCTTCACTAAAGTCGTAACCCGCTTGAACATCCCAAATAGTTTCACCTAAAATATCAACTTGTTCCGTATCAAAGCCTAAACCATATACATCGCCTTTAAAGGCACTGCGTTTACGCATGCTGGTGCGCAGCTGAATACCATTCATTTCGTAGTAAACCGTTAAGCTTTGAATTTTATCTGAAAGACCAGGTAGTTCGTATTCGTTACCGTTTTGGTCCTCAATATCAGACTCAATACCAGTATGGCTGGCAATTAAACCAAAACCTTCAAGAGACGGATGGAAAATTTTAAATGGTAATGCCAGTGACAGCTCATAACCATATAAATCGCCACCGCCGCCATTTATTTTACCACTGCCAGTACCCGATGATGTTGCTGGTAATTCTCCGGTAGATGGATCTGCGACACCCGACATATCAATTGCGTAAGTACCGTCAAAAATCCACTGAGTTAAATCTTTATAGAAAAACGCTGCAGAGAAGTAACCCTCATCACTAAAGTAATTCTCGTAAGTAAAATCGTAGCCTGTTGCTTCTTTAGGCTCTAGACTAGGATTACCACCCGATACAGACCAATAGTTTCCATTTTCATCTGGTGTTTGATTATATGATGCATTAACTGATGAATTCATTTCATCTAAGCGTGCACGAGAAATTGTTTTAGCAGCACCAAAACGTATCGTTTGTTGCTCATCAATCGCAAGTGATAAGTTTAAGCTTGGTAGTACATGTGAATAATCGTGACTAATATCTGTAGGAGTTACAAATATATTACCATCGTCATCCATATTAAAAGCGTTACTTTGTGAAGACTGATCGGTATTAACGTAACGTACCCCCACATTACCTGTTAATGCTAAGCCATTTATTTCTGCATTAATATTAGCTTGCACAAACGCTGAGGTAATTTCTTCTTTTACTGTCCACGATTTAGTTAAGTGACTTGTATCAGCTAAACTTTGGTCTACTAAAGCATAATAACCATCATTCACTAACCCATTAACATCGTAGGCAATCATGTCACCCATTCCAATAAAGCCTAGGTCAACACTTCCCATCCGGTATTGCTCTGGAACAGTTAGCATGCCTGGGTTAGCAAGCGAAAATCCTGATAATGTCATATAAAAGCCTTGCGAATCTTTTGTTTTTTCGCGCTCTTTATAAGACATACCAAATTCAATTGAGCTGAAGTATTCGTTTTCTAATACTTTAGATGCCGCCAGCTTTAATGTAGATAGTTCATCTTCAATGGTTGGTGCATTAATGAAACCATCTTGTGCCTGATCTTTATAACCAGAAATATCATTTCCATCTGCATCAATTAAGCCATACTTATTATTCAACGCCTTGTTTGAGCCCCAAGAAAGAGGTCCACCTAACTGAATTAAGCTGTAATCACTGTAATCTAAATCGTGAGTAAACGTAGCACCAGTATTACCACCATCAAAAGTATAACCTAGGTTATCTGCAACACCACGCGTATCACCGCGACCTGTGCCCGAATAACTTTCAAGGCTCCAAATTTTACGGTCTACTTGCGAGTAACTTGCATCAAACTCAACTGACCATGAATCGTCAATATCGTATTTAGTATTAAAACCAAATGCGGTTAATTCTGCTTCACGTTCTTCGTAATCGTTACGCACAATTACGCGCTGGCCATTTGTTACCGCACTGGTAACAAAGCCGCTTGCGCCATCTACAACTACGCTTGCAGGGTCAATTGAGCCTTGGCCCCATGCAAATGGAACTTCAATACCACGTAAGATTTTTTCATCTGTAAAATCTACATACAATGCATCAAACGTCATATTTAGTTTATCTGTGGGCGCCGCTTCTAAAACAAGCATTGCTGAGTCACGTTCAAGTGTAGATGAACGTACAAATGGTTTAGCACCACCTAAAATTGAATATGTTTGGCCATCTACTTCTCTTTCTGGGTAACCCCACGAGTTCCAACGTTTTTCTTGGTTTGGTGAACTCATGGTGTTTAGTGCAAATGCAACACCAATGGTATCGTCTGCAAATTGGTCAATGTATGAAATAGTGCCTCGGTAACCGTCGTCGTTGCCGTCAGGGTTTAATTTACCAAAGCTGGTTTGCTCATACTGCCCATTTACTTGCACAACACGTTCGCCTTTACTTAGTGGACGAACTGTTTGCATATTAATAACACCAGCAATACCCTCAGCATCAATACTTGCATTTGGCGTTTTATAAACAGTTACACCGCTCATTATTTCTGATGGGTAAAGGTCAAACTCTACACCACGGTTATCACCAATCGATACTTGTTCACGACCATTAAACGTTGTGCCACTTTCATTCTCGCCAAAACCACGAATAGAGACACGACTTGCTCGGCCGTCTAAGCGCTGAGCTGTTAAACCGGGTAAACGCGCAATCGATTCAGCAATTGAAGAATCTGGCAATTTGCCAATATCTTCAGCCGATATAGATTCTACAACCTGTGTAGAGAAGCGTTTTGTGTTAATAGACTCAACCACACTGCCACGAAAGCCTTTAACTTCGATAACTTCTACATCATCTTTTTTTATTGTATCTTCTTGAGCAGCCTGTGTAGCAAAGCTCGATAAGCCTGCAGCTGTTAATGCCAAAGTTAATATACTTGGTTTGAACATAGACATAATGTTTTCCCGTTACCCATATTGTGATACCCGCGTTCAATGTTTAAGTGATAGTTAAACAAGGCGAGCTAATTTTGTTGTCAGGATGAATATTAACGCCAGATTTATTTTATTAACAACTTTATGCATACGTATTCAACAATTTCAATGTAGCCTAACATTAACACATATTACACACGTTTATTTTTAACCAATTGATTTTATTGGTAATAAAGTAGATAAAAAACACAAGACAAACATCAATAGTCAAATCAATTCTATTGAAACTTAATGGCACTTTTACTTAAATGTAAACAAGGTGAAGTTAATTATCACTGTCAAATAACGTTTAAATTATTCCACATTTACCAAGCGTTAAATTGGTCAGACCATTTAATATAGATCCTGGGATATATTTCCCTTACAGTACAATCTGTTAGATTCAATTTAACTAATAAATCAATGACTGACGTAATTGGTAAACAATAGATACGCAAAATGAACGCTACTAAAGCCACTCTAACCACTTATTTTTAATAAATTTATTGCATTATTTTTAGTGCATACGTATGCAGACTTTTTACAGGATTAAAGGCTTCACGTATGCTTTTTGCAAATAACGTGATTAATCGTAATCACAAATAAAAATAGTCTAAATAATGTGTGGAATGACGGAGAAAAGCATGACCCAAAAGCAGTGGTATAAAGGTGCGGTGATTTATCAAGTTTATCCGCGTAGCTTTCAAGATAGCAACAACGATGGCATTGGTGATTTAAGAGGGATTATTAATCGTATTGATTACATTAAAAGCTTAGGCGTTGATGCAATTTGGATTTCACCTTTTTTCAAATCGCCAATGAAAGACTTTGGCTACGATATTAGTGACTACCGTGACATTGACCCGCTTTTTGGTGATTTAAACGATTTTGATGAACTTATTAGCCAAGCCCATGATCGCAATATTAAAATTATAATTGACCAAGTACTAAGCCATACATCAGATCAACACCAATGGTTTACAGATAGCCGCGAAAATCAAAATAACGATAAAGCGGATTGGTATGTTTGGGCTGAAGCCAAAGATGACGGCACAGCACCTAATAATTGGCTGTCTATTTTTGGTGGTGGTGCTTGGCAGTGGGAGCCTCGTCGCGGGCAATACTACCTACATAATTTTTTAACCGAACAACCGGATCTTAACTTTCATAACCCAGATGTTCGAAAAGCTGTGCTTGATAATGTTGAGTTTTGGCTTAAAAAAGGCGTTGATGGGTTTAGGCTTGATGCAATTAATTTTTGCTATCACGACGCGCAATTACGTGATAATCCGGCTAAACCAAAAGATAAGCGCCAGGGTCGTGGTTTTAGTGAAGATAATCCGTATGCATTTCAGTACCATTACTACAATAATACTCAGCCTGAAAATATTGAGTTTATGCAAGATATTCGCACATTACTTAATAAATACCCAGGTACTGTATCGCTTGGCGAAATCTCATCAGAAGATTCATTAGCTACAATGGCGCAGTACACCCAAGGTGGCGACAAACTGCACATGGGTTATAGCTTTGAGCTATTAACAAATGATTACTCAAGTGAATATATTAGAACTACGGTTCAAACTCTAGAACAACGTATGACTGAAGGCTGGCCATGCTGGGCATTTAGTAATCATGATGTAGAGCGCGTAGCGAGCCGCTGGAGCGAAAATGGCGAAGTAAACCCTCAACAATGTAAAATGCTAACCGCCCTATTAGCTTCTCTTCGCGGCAGCGTGTGTATGTATCAAGGTGAAGAGCTAGGTCTGGGTGAAGCAAGTGTGGCATTTGAAGATTTACAAGACCCATACGGCATTACATTTTGGCCTAATTTTAAAGGGCGTGATGGCTGTAGAACACCAATGCCTTGGGATCTAGCTGATTCATCTCATGCAGGTTTTAGTGAAGTAAAACCTTGGCTACCCGTTGATAATGCACATAAGCAGCAATCAGTAGCTATACAAACAGATGATAACAACTCAATTTTAAATGCCTACCGTGAGTTTATGGCATGGCGAAAAGGCCAAACAGTTTTACTTGAAGGTGATATTGAATTTATAGAAACGCCAGAGCCTGTGCTTGCTTTTTATAGAACGCTTGGAAAGCAAAGAATGCTTTGTATGTTCAATCTCAGCGCTAAGCAAACAAGTATTGATATGCCAACATCAATCGTTAAAGAATACACCGAGCTTAGCCACCACAGCGCAAAGTTAGACCGAGGCACCACAATACTTGAGCCTTACGCATGTTTTTACGCTCAGTGTTAATGAGTCAAAAGTTACGTTTAGTGTATACGTAAGCGCGTTACACACGAAAAAGCCCAAGCTATTCACTTGGGCTTTTTTGTATTTAACGCATTCTAATGACTTTTAGTTTCACCATTTAGACATTCAGTTAAAGCAAATAATACGGTTGATATTACAAACTTAAAATATCCTCATAGCAGAAATAAACAATGACGCTTATCCATTTCATTTTTGAATCTAAGAAATCAATTTTCCTTAACACGAACCCAAGGTTATTAATATAAAGCGTAGAATCAGGTTTTCGTAGCTACTAAATATATTACTCCAGCTGGTAATGCTGTACTTACTAAAGTTTAAAAACCGACAAGTAAATTACTCATCCTCACGATAAAAAAATTTCGTTATCTTTTATTTCAATTTCGATTAAAAATCAGTATACCAACAGAGTTGTTCTGAATTGGGCACTACTGATTTAAACCTAATCTTAAACTGGGTAAATCAGTCATCACACCATTTTTTTAGGAATAAACGAATGAAAAAAGCATTGCTAGCATTAATCGTAGCACCACTATTTGCAGTATCTGCGACTTACGCGGTTGCAGACGATGCGCCAACAGCTTCAGCCGAAATGATAAAAGAATACACAGAAATGTGTGTTAACTGGGCTAAAGATGATGACGTAAGCAATGAAGAGCTAAATGCCTACGTATTAAAATGCGTAAATGATGAGCTTGAATCTGAAGGCTATAAAAAAGTATCTTCTGTTAAGATTTAATTATACCAATTACATTTAATTAGTGATCAATTATAGCGCTAAGAATATAGCTCAATAGCTAAGCGAAAAAGCATGACATATATTTGTTCTCGGCAGCTGCTCCCTGCAATGCCTACTTTCTGCATCTACGCAGTCATATATGAATAGTGTTTAACGCAGTAACTGAGTTATTTAATACGCTAAAATGACCATGTTTTTAATCAAATTGGTAACACGCTTAGGTGAATGTACTGCTAATAAAGCCGTTGCGAAAGCATTCAACTAGGCACAAAAAAACCGGAATAGACACAAGCTGTGCATTCCGGTTTTTTTATGACTTTTTAAATCTACAAAAGCTATGAATAAGCAATAACGAGCTTATTCATCTTCTTTTTTAGCTTTCGCTTTAGGCTTAGCTTTAGCTGGTGCCTTTTTTGCAGCTGCTTTCTTTTTAGGCGCTGCTTTTTTCTTCGCTTCTTCTGTCCATTTACCTGCCTCATAATGAGCAGTCCAGCCGGTAGCTTTACCGTCAACTTCAGTCATAACATACTGAGATTTATTTTTACGGCTATAGCGTACAACAGCAAGATTACCATCAGGATCTTTAGCTGGTGCATCTGCTAAATAATAAAACTTAGGCGAAATGCGGTCTCTAAAGCGTTTTAGTTCTTCAACCTTAGGTGCACGTGTTTCACGTGACTTAGGAAAAGTATTTGCGGCTAAAAATATACCCGCAGCGCCATCACGTAAAACAAAATACGCATCTGACTTTTCACACTCTAATTCAGTAATGTGAACAGGATCTTCTTTTGGTGGAGCAGCCTCGCCATTTTTAAGTAACTTACGTGTGTTCTTACACTCGTCGTTATTACAACCAAAGTACTTACCAAAGCGACCCGATTTAAGCTCCATGTCAGAACCGCACTTATCACATTCGATAATTGGTCCGTCGTAGCCTTTAATTTTAAAGGTACCTTCTTCAACTATATGCCCTTTACATGCTGGGTTATTACCACACACATGTAGTTTACGGGTTTCGTCAATTAGGTATGAGTCCATTGCAGTTTCACAAATAGGACAACGCTTCATCTTCATTAATTTTTCGGTTTCTACGTCTTCGACATCAGCAGCAACCGCTTCATCGCCCGACACTAAGTTCATTGTTGTTGTACAACGCTCTTTTGGCGGAAGGCTGTAACCAGTACACCCTAAGAAAACACCGGTTGAAGCCGTACGTATGCCCATTTTGCGGCTACATGTAGGACATTCAATATCGGTTTCAACCATCTCGTTAAGACGCATGCCACCGTTCTCTGGCTCGTCTTTAGCAACAGTTAATTGCGTTGAAAAATCAGCATAAAACTTATCTAGAACTTGAGTCCATACACGCTCGCCTTCAGCGATATCATCTAAACGGCCTTCCATTTTAGCTGTAAAATCAAAGTTCATTAAATCAGTGAAATTTTCAACCAAGCGATCGGTAACTATTTCACCCATTTTTTCAGCGAAGAAACGGCGGTTTTCTACACGTACATAACCACGATCTTGAATCGTTGATATAATCGACGCATAAGTAGATGGACGACCAATACCGCGTTTTTCGAGCTCTTTTACTAAACTTGCTTCACTAAAGCGCGCTGGCGGTTTAGTAAAATGTTGCTTGGGATCAAGTTCGATTAAAGTAAGGATCTCACCTTCTTTAACAGCCGGTAGTGATTGATCTTCTTCGTTTTTCTTACGTATTGCAGGTTGTACTTTTGTCCAACCATCAAAGCGGAGCACACGGCCTTTCGCTTTAAGCTGGAAGTCGTTAGCCGCAACAGTTAGTGTTGTTAAATCGTATTCAGCAGGTACCATTTGGCATGCTACAAACTGACGCCAAATTAGCTCGTACAGCTTTTTAGCATCGGCGTCTACACCTTCAACATGACCAGATAACACGGTGACGCTTGAAGGACGTATTGCCTCATGCGCTTCTTGTGCATTGCCTTTGGAGCTGTAGCTAATTGGATCTTTTGGTAAGTATTTAGCACCAAACTCGTTTGTTACATACTCACGACACATTTCAACGGCATCTTTTGAAAGATTAGTTGAATCGGTACGCATATACGTAATATAACCGCCTTCATACAAACGCTGAGCAAGCATCATGGTCTTTTTAACGCCATAACCTAAACGTGTACTTGCCGCTTGCTGCATGGTTGAAGTAATTAATGGTGCACTTGGGCGACTTTTACTTGGTTTTTCTTCAACACAAATTACTTTGTATTCTGCATTCTCAAGGCTTTTAACCGCTGCGCTAGCCTGAGCTTCATTTACAGGCTTAAAAGGCTTTCCTGCTTGTTTGGCTACTTCTAAACGTAACTCAGACTCAGCATTTTTAACGTCAGCGTGAATATCCCAAAATTCTTCAGGAATAAACGCCTTAATTTCACGCTCACGCTCTACTAATAAACGTACCGCAACAGACTGAACTCGTCCTGCAGAAAGTCCGCGGGCCACTTTTGCCCATAATAAAGGTGATACCATAAAGCCAACAACACGGTCTAAAAAGCGACGTGTTTGCTGAGCATAAACCATATCAGTATTAAGCTCGCCAGGTGTTTCAAACGCTTGCTGTATTGCGTTTTTAGTAATTTCGTTAAAAACTACGCGCTTATACTTAGCAGGATCACCACCAATGATTTCTTGAAGGTGCCAAGCAATTGCTTCCCCTTCTCTATCCAAATCCGTTGCGAGATATATTTGGTCTGCATTTTCAGCCAGCTTTTGTAATTCTTGAACAACTTTTTCTTTACCAGGCAGTATTTCGTAATGCGGCTCCCAACCTTGCTCAGGATCAATACCCATGCGCGCGACCAGGTTAGTATAATCTCGTTGCTTTTTATACGCTGCTTTCTCTTCAGGTTCCATTTTGCGAACTTCTGCTGGCGTTTTAGTTGCCGGCACTTTAGCTTTGCTCGAACCTGAAGTAGGTAAATCACGTACATGCCCAATACTGGACTTTACGATGAAGTCATTACCTAAATATTTATTAATTGTTTTAGCCTTAGCAGGTGACTCTACAATTACTAGCGATTTGCCCATAGTTGCCTATTTCTAACCAAATATTAAAAATGTGTTTTGCCGACATAAGCGGCGCGAATATTTATAGGTATATCTACAAACACTAGTTGTTACAAGCTTTTAATACAAACTTTTCAGTATTTACTGAATAAACGAACAATTTTTGTCGTTAAATTAAACAAACAGGTGTTTTTAGATTAATTGATGTGGAATATATAGAACAGAAACAAAAATGCCAACCTAAAGGTTGGCATTTTTTATTTTAAACTACTCATTAGCAATCAACTATCATCACTTATTGCAATTTGAGCTGTCGAAATGTTGCCTTTACCAGTCGTAAACTCAACGGTTAAGAAGCCTTCCGTTTTATCATTTCCTTCTGCTTCGCGGCTAATTGATAGAGCTTCACCAAATGCAAACGTTGCACTTGAATTGCGAATATCAAAACCGTCTGTACCGCTGTACTCACCATTATCAGCAGATATAGCTACACTGGTACCTGTAGGCATTGGGTTATTATATATATCAGAGTAGTAAACAGCGAAAGTTAATGCTGATAGCTGATTCCCTAAATCTGCAGTAGTAATGTTGATAGAACCTACATCACAGTAATCTGTGTTATCGGTTGCTTCTAAGCGCAAGATAATAGCGCCAGACTGAGTGTCAGCCTGACGATAGATATTATTACACTCTTCGATATCCTGTCCGAGCTGCATAGCATTATCAGTAAATACTGTAGGATCATCTATAACTGTTTCTTCTAATGCTTCAGCAAAGCGATAACGTAACTCACTTTTTGTGACCACAAATCTACTGTATGCGGTACTACCCGACATAATGATTTCAAAAGAATCACGAATATCAACTAGTTCTTTAGTACAAAGGCTTTCAAATGTGTCACCTTCTGTTGGTGTTGTTGCTTCTGCTTTACATACTAAACCATTGTATTTTTCATCAGCTAGCGTGTGCATGCCATTGAGATCAATATCCCAGTTTTCTTCAAAATGCCCAGCATTTGTATTCTCTGGGCTACATGGATCATCACTATCGCCTTCTTGACAGTTATCAGCGGCTTTTATCACTGTCGCTGTAACAGGATCATAAATACCCGCTAAGCCATCATAAACACCATTTTCATTGTGATCGATAAATGCCTCTGTTAGATCATAACCACTATAATATTCGTTGGTATCAAAACGCCCATTTCCGTTAATGTCAATGAAAGATTCTTGACCTTTAGCGGTAACAAGCACTGTTGCACGACCACCAAGAGGGACGCCATTTTCATTGAAAGCAGCATTTAAAATACCGGCCATACAAGGTGCTGCAGAACCAAAGTAAAGATCACAGTTAAGTTCATTAGTTTTAGGGTTAATACTGTTAATTGTATTACCCCATTTTGCATCTGTGAATGGTTTTGGGTTTTGTGAACGCCATTGAGCAACGCACTGACCGTCGACTGTATTACACTCTAGCTGCGCATTAAATTCTGTACCATCAATGGTACCAATAGCACCCCCTTCAGTTGTTAAGTATACCGATGTACCATCAGGAACAGGGTTGTTAAAATGATCAGCTAAATAAACATTAACTTCTTCAATATCACCGGTATAATTTAACGCTTCAATATTGAAGTTAGTTGGTGCAGCAGTGAAACTATTGCCATCAGGTAAACCCGAACTAATCGAAACTAAATCAGATACTGTTATTACTTGCTCATCTAATGAAACTAATGAGAGTTCTCCGGTTGGACATGAAACATTGATATCACGCTCTGCGTCATCAAGAAGACACTCATCATAAAGTTCTTTCCAGCATGTAACGTTGTCGTTTTGGTCAGCTGGAATAAGTTCATCTGGGATGTAGCAAGCTTGCACACGCACAGCCTGAGGAACAAAACCAGAGTTCACTTGAATACGTGCTAAACCTTCAGAGTCTGTTGAAACACTAGCATGCGAATAACCGGTTGCATCTGTAACTTCAGAAAGTGAGATGCCACCATTAGTCGAGCTTAAACGAAAGTCTAAGCGCTTTTGCTTAGCAGTATTACCTATTTCATCTGTTAATTTGAATGTAAGTTGGCTGATTTCTTTACGAGAAACTCCACCAGTCCCTTTTAGTGCAATTACATTTTCTGATGCTTCAACAAATTCAATCGAGCTTACTGCGGCAGCC
>NZ_AUTL01000059.1:0-10646 GCF_000498015.1 Pseudoalteromonas sp. TAE79 | reverse complement strand
CCAGCCATATTACCCATACGGGTTGAAGGCAATACACCTTGACGACCATAAACACGTTTAGGGTTTTCACCACACGCCATTTTTAAACCATACGGCGCCTCTGGAAATTTCATCCCTTGCATAGTGTGTGCTGGTACGTTTTTAAGCGTAACGCCGCGTCCACCAAATAAGTTAGCTGAGCCTGGTAAAATTTGTAGAGAAGTAATGCCGCCTTCGCGTGCACGATTAAAGCCTGGGTCTTGTGGCCAAACAGAATGCTCAACCCACACTTCTGCAGTGTTAGGGCTGGTCATTTCGTTACCATCTTGATGCGACTCGACCGACGGACTTGGGTATGCGCCTAAATGTGAATGTACGTCAATAATACCCGGTGTTACCCATTTCCCTTGTGCATCAATTGTAATATCAGCAGTGGCTGTTAAGTCTTTACCGACTTGTTGTACTTTACCATCAACAAGTAATACATCAGCCTCATCTAAACGCTCACCAGTACCTGTAAGTACTGTTGCATTTGTAATAAGAGTGCTTGATGTAGAAATTGGCTGATAAGTACTTGGGTAAGGATTTTTGTTAATTGTTATTTTATCGTCTTGTGGGCCGTTTTCTTGGCAGCCTACAAGTGCAGCAGCTAAGCCAACCGCTAATAAAGAAGGTGCAAATTTTTGCATGTTGTTTGGATCTCCTGTTTTTTTGCTACTTTAGCGAAACCTAAAGGATAAAGCCAAAAAAACAGGTGAAAACGCAGTTAATTAAGATGAATTTCTGTAATTATTTCTTTATATAATTGTTATACAGCTTTTCAAGCGCACCTTCGGTGGTAAGCGAGGGATCTTTACTAATAAAGTGCTTAACCGTACGCGTTACAAAATCAGAGTTTTGCTTATGTAGCTTTGAAAAATCTTTAATAAGTGTATTACCATCTTTAGCCGCAGTAACTTTGTCATGACGATGACGATACTGGCTCAATGCTTTATTAAAATCGCCTTGATAGTCTTCAACCAAAATTTTATAAAAGTCGCTTTTTTGAACATTTAAATCGTTAATGCAGTAATTAAGCGCCTCTTTAAAGTCGGTAAATATCATGCCTTCTACATCAAACTCTTTTGTTTTTTCGCGCACTGCTACTTTGGCATCTTCTGTGGCATAGCTAAAACCCGTAAAGGCTAAACGCTCAGCGGCTTCTTTGCCTAATTTCATACCCGCTTGAATACTATGGGCAAACTCGTCGCTCATGTCGCCAAGTTCGCTTTCTTCCCACATGTTATAAACGCGCAATGGTTTAGCATATTTATTTGAGAGCTTTTTTTTAAGCTTGGTAAAGCGCTCATCAATCGTCATCAGTCTTTCGTTATGTAAAAGTGCATGGCACTCATAACACGCAGGGATAGAGATAAAGTCAGCCTCTTCACCTAAATCAACAATACTTTGTAGCATATGCAGTGGCGGACAATGATCGCGCTCTGTCGCTTCACAGCCACAATAAAAACACTGATTAAAATGCTGCTGATCGCACGCGTATGCTTGCTGATAATAACTGGCTAACGTTTTGCTCACCGTTGCTCCTAAAAAAACACGACTAAATTATGGGGGCGATAATAACAGCCTGAAAAAATAAGTTATACCAATTGCATTAAATTAGTGCTCTATTATTTTGCTAAGAAAATAGTGCAATAACAGGCACAAATAACAACGTGTAGTTATTCTATACAAATAATTTTTAACGCAGTAAGTACACTATTTAATGCAATAGAATGATTATGTTTTTTATTAGTCGCTAGATTTAAATAACGGCCGCTATTAAACCAAATAAACCACCAAACACACCGCCCCATACTACAAGCCAACCTAGGTGCTCGCGGATCATGGTCTGAATAATCTCTTTAACCATTTTAGGAGTAAGCTCATCTAAGCGCTCATCAACTAGTTTAAGCACCGTTTTATGTAGGCTTTCTGCGCTATTACCTTGTGAAAGTGTTTGGCTTACTAATGCTTTAAAGTCGTCAGTTTGAGAAATCTCACTAAGCGACAACTGCATTTTTTCAATAAACTTTTCACGCATCGGCTCTATTGCCGCTGTACCGCCAAACATTCCTAGCATACTACCAAACTGAGACTGCTCTATTACCTCTAACAAATTGTCGAATGCAGGGTTTAAATCAACATTGCTAATTATTGGCTCAAAGTCGATATTGGGCTGTGCTTTATTGAGTAAATTATTAATTTTTTGCTCTGAAAAAAACTCCGTTAATATTAAGTTTCGTATAGCGACTTTAAAACTTTCAAACTTAAGCGCTATAACACCTGAACCATATAAAAACGGGACTTTTTCGAATAACATATGAATAGCTAATAAATTAGTTACCGCGCCAGAAAGTGCAAATAAACCAACAGACAACACAATTGCTTGGTTAAACATAAAACCTACAACAACACATAAACCCGCTAGCAAATTGGTTATTAAACTTTTGTTCATTTTAACTCCACTACAGTAAGTGTAATTTTATTCAATATAGCCGTTAATTTTACAACGTTTAGATTGTTAAATTAATACCTTTTTGCCATAGTTTAAGTATCTGTTTAAAAGGCGAGCAATTGTTATGTGGAAAACAGTAAATGAGCACATCAGCCAAGCCATTAATTTTGACTTTAAGCACACCTACAAACGCCAATTACAAAGTACAAACACCGACAAACTATTTCATATTACCAATGGTACGCATAACTACTTCGTTAAAATAGCACTAAAAAGCGAGCACGAGCGTTTAGAAAGTGAATTTATTGGCTTAAAGCTTTTGGCTCAAAATAGTAATTTTAAAGTACCTGAATGTATTACAACTGGTGCAAATATAGAGTTTTCGTTTATTGTTTTACAATGGCTTGTTTTAGATAAACAACCCCACGACACGTGGACTAATATGGGGCGCAACCTCGCTAAAATGCATCAAAAACATGACCAAGCTATGTTTGGCTTTGATGTAGACAATTACCTAGCCACGACCATACAGCCCAACCGCTGGCACAAAAAGTGGGATGTATTTTACGCCGAAGAGCGTATAGGGTGGCAATTACAACTACTCGCTGAAAAAGGCATTAACTTTATTGAGCCCGAACGCTTAATTAATACCGTAAAAGAGCAACTACATAGTCATCAAGTACAACCTTCATTACTGCATGGCAATTTTTGGCGTGGCAATATGGGATTTTTAAAAGCAGAACCAACAATATTTAACCCGGCTTGTTATTATGGTGATCGGGAAGTAGATATTGCAATGAGCGAACTATTTGCCCCCCTGCCTAAAGACTTTTATAGCGCCTATAACGCGCACTACCCGCTTTCTCAAAATTACGAAAAACGTAAGTTAATATATCAGCTATACCCCATTTTAAATCACGCCAATATCTTTGCAGGTCACTATCTTACTGAAGCTAAACAACATATAGAAAAGCTGGTATTTGAAGGTATAAAATAAGTGTCATAAGCTGCATTTCAACACTATATTTAATGAGTAAGTAGGGGTTCATCTGTAAGCGATTAAGTTGAACCTAACTTAATTATTTATAACTGGAGTGATTATGAAAGATTTTTTATCACAACGAATAACGTGCCCACACTGCGGTCACCACATACATCTAGACCTAGACGCAAGCAGCGGCGATCAAGACTATATAGAAGATTGCACTGCCTGCTGTAACCCAATTCATTTAAATATGCATATAGACCATGCTAACAATAAATTGGAGCTACACGTAGACAGTGACGACGAACAAATATTTTAACTTAAGCCTGATGGCGTAAGTAGTTCTCTACCGTATTTACAATAGTGTAAGTTTGCTGATCAACTTCAATATTAAACTTGTCACCCACTTGCGCTGCACCAATGTTTGTAATGGCGAGCGTTTCCGGAATTAGGTGTATCCAAAAACCTTGTTCATCAACTTCGCCTACGGTTAAGCTTGCGCCATTTATAGCAACAAAGCCTTTATATAACACGTACTTTTGCCACTCTTTTGGCAAGCTTAATTGTATTTTGCAGTTATTCTCAAGCTTCACTATTTGAGATATTTGTGACGTACAATGAATATGCCCAGACACTATATGCCCACCTAGCTCAGTACCAAACGTAACAGAGCGTTCGTAATTTACTAAACTACCTAGCTCAAGCAGGCCTAAATTAGTTAACTTTAGGGTTTCGTCAATCACATCAAAATGCACTTGCGCCACCACATCATGATTACTTAGCTCAACTTGCACAACCGTTAAACAACAGCCATTAATAGCAATACTTGCGCCTAAATCTAAATGCTTAACGTACTCATCGCTCACCGATACAACTAAGCGTAACACACCATCAGCTTGAGTTTTAGAGACCACTGTTGCTTGTGTTTGCACTATTCCTGTAAACATAAAATCACTTAAAATTATTACAAAGTGCTAGTTTAACGTATCAACTCATAAAATCATTCACTACTGTGATTTTTATTTGAAACGCAATAGATTACAATTGCTGCCTGTTTTATTTAATAGCTTTTTTTATGACCTTTTGCAATTGGGAAGCCAAGCGTTTACTTTCCCTAGCTTTACCTGTTTTTTTAGCACAAGTTACACTTATTTTAATGTCGGTAGTCGACACAATTATGGCCGGCCAAGTTAGCCCTACTGACTTAGCTGCACTTTCTATTGCAACAGGAATATGGAACCCATTATTACTTGCTCTGCAAGGTATTTTATTAGCGCTTACTGGTATTATTGCGCAGTTTTCGGGCAGCGATGACCGCAAAGGCATTAGCCACTATTTTCAACAAGCGCTTTATTTAACCGCTATTTTAAGCTTTACAGGTTTTGGTATTGCCCATTTAGCAGATGCCATTATTTTAAAGCTCGATACAACGCCTGCTATTGCAAACCTTGCCATTGACTACATCCATTTTATGAAATGGGGTGTGTTTGGATTTTTAATTTTTACAGTATACAGAAACGTTACCGAGGGCATGGGGATGACCAAACCCGCCTTTTATATAAGCCTATTAGGTTTAGCCGTTAATATTCCAGTAAATTATATTTTCATAAATGGCTTATTTGGTTTTCCTGCTTATGGCGGCGCAGGCTGTGGCATTGCCACAGCAATTGTTTTAACTGTTATGGCAATAGCACAAGTTACTTACTGCCAAATGAGTAAAAAGGTAGATGCTAAAGGCCTGCTTTCATCATTCGAAAAACCTAATTTCACTACCATTGGTATTATTACTAAACTAGGTATACCTATTTCACTTGCTACCTTTTTTGAAGTCACTTTATTTGCGTGTATACCGCTATTTATTGCGCATTTAGGAGCAGTGGCTGTATCGGGCCATCAAATAGCAGCGAGTGTAACTACATTGCTGTTTATGATGCCGCTGAGCCTCTCTATCGCTATAAGTATTCGTATTGGTAATCTATATGGTCAAAATAATTTACAGCAGTTAAAAGTTGCCGTATCGACTAGTTATATATTAGCTATTGTAATTGCACTATTTTTGGCACTTATTACTTTTACAGGTCGTGATTTAATTAGCCAACTTTATACCGACAGCCCTGCTGTTATGGCTCTGGCTTCATCAATTATGATATTAGCGTGTGTCTACCAATTACCCGATGCATTACAGGTTGCTGCAAATGGCATACTTCGTGGTTTAAAATACACCACGCCTATATCGTATATTACGTTTATATCGTATTGGTTAATCGGCTTTTGTTTAGGTTACGTATTGGCAAGAACAGACATAATTGTGCCAGCTATGGGGCCGCATGGCTTTTGGGTTGGAATAATAGTAGGCCTTAGTGTCGCTGCTATTTTATTAATGCTAACAGTAAGAAAGCGTCTAAAATATGAATTTGCTAACAGTGATTCACTCAATCAAAACTAATAAGATCAGCCTTAAATCATTACCAGCTGCTTTGTTGGTAATGTGTTTTTTAATGCTTACAGGCTGCAACAAACCACAAAGTACTGTAAACGCTACTTATATTGAACGCTTAAGTAGCACAGCTAATGCAAGCCCAACACAGCCTAAGCCGCTCAAGCAACTCCCTTTACTGCAGCCTCCCCCAATAGCACAAAGTGACTTAACACTGAGTATTGTGGAGCTTGCAGGCATTAGCCAATGTAAGCTTAACGTGCTTATAAGTGAGCACAATAACCAATTAGGAAAAACAGCCAGCGCTGCTGGGCAATTAAAATATCAAATAAACTTTATTAAAAGTGCGCAGGTTTGCTTAAATACGCTTGATAAAAATAGCCCTAGTTACACAAAAATACTCGCAGCCAAAAACTATAAAGAAACACACCTAATGTACTTTTTTAATACCATGTTATTTAAAGAACCTGAGTTAAATCGTACCTGGCAACTCACCTCAAACGAGCTCACTACTGAACCCGCTGGTTTTAGCGATACCGTATTTGCGCTAAAGCAACTTGTACTCATTAAGCAGCAAATTAAAGCTAAAGAGTTTAGTACAATTAATAGCGATTCTATTTTTAGCGCACTCGAGCAGCTTAATAAATTTCAATTTAACCAAGCACTCATTCAATCAGTCCGTATGCAGGTCGTGTTAAATAACAACGCCACACAGTTTGTACAAACACTAAACTTTAATACGCTGTGCCCAGAGGATAAAAATAATAAAAACGCAAAAATCATAAGCAACGTATTTCAAAAGTTTTACCTAAAAGAAATTCAGCCCTATCAAGCGCAATTAACTGGTTATCTAGAGGTACTGCAACCACTTTATAACGAGCTTTGGTTTAACGAAAGTATCTCAAGCCCTCAAATTAATAACTTAGTAAAAACGGGCTCGACAAGTAACTTACTGAACTTACTTAAAAGCTCAGCTAAAAAACATGTGGTTTGGTGGCAAGGTTTTTATAAAACGTGTGAAATAAGCCCAATATGAATAAAAAAACGGCAAATAAACTCAAAAACAACAAACTTGCTTGATTCACCAACCGCCACGCTATATATTAGCCGCCGTTGTTAAGCAATTAACACTTACTTAAATAAAGTAATACGACTGTAGCTCAGCTGGTTAGAGCACTACCTTGACATGGTAGGGGTCGGTGGTTCGAATCCACTCAGTCGTACCAACATTTAAGAATCCTAAAATAATTGTACGACCGTAGCTCAGCTGGTTAGAGCGCTACCTTGACATGGTAGAGGTCGGTGGTTCGAATCCACTCGGTCGTACCAATTAAACTCTATATTTCAAACAGTTAAAAACCCTATTCAATCTATTCGTTTAATTATTCAACTAAAAATTAAATTCTTAGTTTTTTATTATTTTGTATTCAAAATTTTAAAATAACGAGAGCCAAGCCTCAAAAGATCATCCTAAAAATTCCAGTTTTTATCGATTTGTGCCCAAACTTGTGCCCAAGCGCCCAAACCACTTTTTTAGCTCTTTAATCTTCCTCAAAATTAGACCCCTACCCTTGCAAATTCACAAACCTCAAATCACAAATTCCAAACCAAAAATTTCAAATCAGGTGACCACTACCCTAATATTTTCCGTGTCATTTCATGAAATATCCTATGACCCCTATTCCATAAACTGCTTCTGTGCCTTGTTTAGGCTCCGGTGCCCACACAAGGCACAGATATACAACTACCCTAGGCTACACTTCGCTTCAGTGGTCACGGTAGGAATGAGCATTACATAACCGATCAGCCGTTGAATAGCGTGCTTACGGTCGTAACTTGCTGCTGCTACAAATCCATCCCAAATTTTAGTTTTGTCTAACTTACGAGCATTGTTGTAAGTTGCTCCTATACTCAGCAGCATCTCTCTTCGAGATGAAAGACTCATCATTTTATTCATAACTCACCTAATCAACGCATCTAAAGTTTGATTTTAAATGAGGTAGCCGGTAGCAGCGAGTTTGGTAATTAGTGAGTCAATACTGCATATTCTCTCCAGGTTTTATCACCCAATAGCATTAACTTTGGCCGCTTATTCTCATTAAGCTTTGCTCACAAAAATCACTTGTAAGTGATCACTTTTACGCTCTTGCATATTCCGGAGCATCGTGAACAGTGATTCCGGCCCATCGTGAACACCCGTTCTGGTTTTAGCGTGAACGCTCATTCCGGTTTTATCGTGAACACTTTTGACTGATTTTCCGGAATCGGTGTTCACACCAAACCAGTACAATTTCAACGCATTGATTATTAATTACTTTGTTAAGCTATTTCCTTTTTGTATTACTGAGGAAGGGATATGGCGACTAAGAGGATCACAATGCGTAAAATTCGAGAAGTGTTGAGGCTACATTTTGCTGCCCAACTCAGTGTCAGAAAAATAAGTGCCAGCACTAAGATCAGTGTCGGTGGTATTCAAAAACTACTCACTAAAGCCAGAGCTTTATCGTTAAGTTGGCCACTGCCCGACGAGCTTGATGATTCTGTGCTTGCTAGTCAGTTCTATCCTCGCGCCGACACTCGGCCATCCCAGCGATTTGAAGTGCCAGATTGGCCAGCCATTCGAAAAGAATTAACGGGCAAAGGCGTCACCAAGAACTTACTCTGGGAAGAATATACTCAGCAATATCCGAATCGTTGTTACAGCTATTCTCAGTTCTGCGATCGCTACATGACCTGGCTTAAAAAGCAAAAACGTTCGATGCGACAAGTGCATAA
The DNA here is from genome assembly GCF_000498015.1 of Pseudoalteromonas sp. TAE79. Taxonomy (NCBI): domain Bacteria; kingdom Pseudomonadati; phylum Pseudomonadota; class Gammaproteobacteria; order Alteromonadales; family Pseudoalteromonadaceae; genus Pseudoalteromonas; species Pseudoalteromonas sp. TAE79. Next base: position 1,976 of record NZ_AUTL01000059.1, on the reverse strand, counting down.
AGCAGGAGAAAAACTCTTTGTCGATTATGCGGGTCAAACGATGCCCATTGTTTGTAATGCGACGGGTGAAGTGAAGTTCGCCCAGATATTCGTGGCGGTGATGGGCGCATCAAATTATACATTTTGTGAAGCAACCTGGAGCCAAAGTCTACCCGACTGGATCGGCAGTCACGTGCGAGCATTTGAATTTATCGGCGGTATACCTGACATGGTTATCCCCGATAATTTACGCAGTGGTGTCAGTAAAGCGTGTCGCTACGACCCTGATGTTAACCCGAGTTATCAGCAATTGGCCGCGCATTATGGCACCGTGATTGTGCCTGCTCGTCCCAGAAAACCACAAGATAAAGCCAAGGCCGAAGTGGGCGTGCAAATCATTGAACGCTGGATACTCGCCAAGTTACGACACCAAACCTTTTTCTCATTAGCTGAGCTAAACCATTGCATCAAAGCCTTACTGCTTGAGGTCAATAATAAGCCCTTTAAGCAACTGAGTGGGACACGACAATCATGGTTCGAGTCAATCGACAAACCCGCCCTCGCGCCCATGCCCAAACTAGCTTATCAATTCACGGATATTAAACACGTCAAAGTGAATATTGATTATCACGTTCAGTATGATAACCATCTTTACTCGGTACCCCATCACTTGGTGGGTGAAAAGCTTGAACTTCATGCCAAAGACAACTTGATTGAGGCTTATTTCAAGCATAAACGCATCACCAGTCACCCGAGAAAATATCATCCGGGCATGACCACCACATCCGAGCACATGCCTGTAAAGCATGAGAAGCATCATAAATGGTCACCAGGGCGTTTAATGAATTGGGCGAAAGATATTGGAGATGACGTTTTGCTCTGGGTGAAAGCACAATTGGCACAGAAACAACATGAAGAACAAGCGTATCGTGTGTGCTTAGGCTTACTCAACCTATCAAGAAGCTATCCCGCCGATCGGCTCAATAACGCCTGTGCGATAGCCAATCAATACAGTTTATATCGGTTAAAACATATCAAAGACATACTCAGTAGCAACCAAGATAAATTGCCGCGAACGCAAGAAGAGCCGTCGACGTTATTGCCACAATCCCATGAAAATATCCGTGGTCCTAAAAGCTTCCATTAAGGTAAGGAAATTCTATGTTAGAACAAACGATAACTCAGCTTCGTCAACTCAAACTCAGTGGTATGGCCAACGCCTTAGTGAGCCAAATAGAACAACCAAGTACTTATGAAGGGTTGTCCTTCGATGAGCGACTACAACTGCTAGCAGACAGTGAAGCCCAAGACCGAGAGAGCCGAAAACAACAACGCTTACTTAAAGCGGCAAAACTTAAATTAGCCGCTAACGCCAGAGACATAGATTATCATCACCCGCGAGGTCTCAATCAATCGATGATGGCATCGCTACTGCAATGTGATTGGCTGAATAAATCACAAAACTTACTCATCACAGGCCCTTGCGGTAGCGGTAAAACCTATATCACTTGTGCGCTTGCGCATACAGGATGCATGAAAGGCTACAGCGTTAAATATTACCGACTCTCAAGGTTGATGCTTGCGCTGACACAAGCCAAAGCAGATGGCACTTACAGTCGAATGTTACAGTCACTCGCTAAGATCGACTTACTCGTTTTAGATGATTGGGGGCTTGAGCCACTTAAAGCGGCACAACGAAATGACTTAATGGAGATCATGGATGATAGGCACGGCAGTTCATCAACCGCCATCATCAGTCAATTACCCACCGAAGAATGGCATCAATCCATCGGCGATAATACCTTAGCCGATGCCATTTTAGATCGACTAATGCACAATGCTCATCGGATAAAATTAAAGGGGGAGTCTATGAGAAAAATTCAATCTAAAATTGACCATCGTGAACACTTAGGTTAAAAATGTCATGAACCCAATGCGTGGAATTTAAGTGTTCACGATAAAACCGGAATCGGTGTTCACCATCACCGGAATACGCA